>JACFNY010000173.1 GCA_019454625.1 Sphingomonadaceae bacterium | reverse complement strand
ACGATGCGCCCGCAGTCGATCACGCAGGTCACGCGCTTCACCGTCACCTGCTCGATGCTCGGCGCCTCGACCTCGACGACCTCGGCGACGATCGAACCGAAGCTCTTGTGGACGGCAATGCCGCGCCCAACGTGATCCTCGCTCACCGCCGAGAAGCCGGCACGCGACGCGGCAGTCTTCAGCACCTCGGCCTCACGAGACCCGTCCTGCATCATACGCAGGCGGAACTCAAAGGGATCGATCCCGGCGGCGTGCGCCAGCTCGTCGACGAAGCTCTCGCAGAAGAACGCCGTGTAGCTGTGCCCCACCGAGCGCCAGTAGCCGAGCGGAACCGGCGTCGGCACGTCGACATGCGCGGCCCGGAACGCGGGAACGGCGTAGGGCAGCTTCGTCGCCCCCTCCAGCATCGCCGCGCTGTCGCCGCCGCTTGCGAGCGCGGGGATATTGCGCGACATGAAGCTCTCGCCGAGGTTCGGCGCAGCGATCTTGATGTCGAACGCGCCGATCTTCTTGTCGGCGTTCACTGTGCCGCGCAGCCGCGCCTTGGCGGGCGGGCGATACATGTCGCGCGCCATGTCCTCCTCGCGGTGCCAGATGAGCTGCACGGGACGGCCAGCGTCGCGCGCGATGAGCGCCGCCTGCACTGCCGAATCCACTTCCGCCTTACGGCCGAAGCCGCCGCCGAGCAGCGTGGGGAACACGGTGACGTCGCGTTCGGCGATGCCGAGCGCATCGGCGACGCGCCACACGACGAGCGTCGCCGACTGCGTGGGCACCCACACCTCGGCCTTGCCGTCTTCGAAGCGCGCCGTCGCCGTCATCGGCTCCATGCAGGCGTGGGCGAGGAACGGCACCGAATAGTCCGCCTCTATTCGCTTGCCAGCGCCGAGCCCGTCGTCGATGTCGCCCTTCGACGCGAAGATCGTGCCGTCGTCGCCGTGGAGCGCCGCATCGAGCGCCTCCTCGATGGCAAGGCTGTCCGCCATGGTCTCGCCCGGTTCGAAATCGGCATCGATGAGATCGAGCGCCTGCCGCGCCGCCCACCACGTGTCCGCCGTCACCGCGTACCAGCGCGGTCCCGTGACGACCCCGATCACGCCGCCTGTTCGTGCATCCTTGGGAAGCTGCGCCGAGGTCAGTTCCTCCGCACCGTGGGGCGCCCCCCGCACGGCTGCGTAGATCATACCGGGCAGACGGATGTCAGCGCCGAACTGCGCGCTGCCATCCACCTTCGCGGGCGTATCGAGACGCGGCATCGGCCGGCCGAGGAAAGGCCCCTTGCCGTCGGCGCGCCATTCGGGCTCGTCGGGAGCATCATCGGGGTCGATGTCGGCGAGCAGGTCCTTGAACGCGATTTTCTTGCCCCCAGGCGCAACGACGAAGCCGTTCACCGTGTCGCAGGCGTCGACATCGACGCCGAGCCGCTTCGCACCCGCCGCGCAGAGCAGCGCACGGGCGGCGGCTCCCGCCGTCCGCAGCGGCTCCCAGTACGCCGCGACCGAGGTCGAGCCGCCGGTCAGTTGCAGCGAATAGCGCTCGATGACCGTGGTCGCCGCCCAGCGCACGAACCCTTGCAGGAAACCGGGCGCCTCCGCCGCCATGCCTTCGGCGATTGCGCGATTGGCATAGGCGGGATGGAGCGGCGCAGGCTCCACCGACACCATCGTCCAGTCGGCGCCGAGTTCGTGCGCCAGAAGCTGCGGCAGCGACGTATAGACGCCCTGCCCCATCTCCGCCTGCGGCACGGCGACGACGACCCGCCCGTCCGTGCCGATCTTGAGCCATGCGTTGATCAGCGTCTCGTCCTCGCGCACCGCGAGGTTCAGCGGCACGCGCCGCGGCCACACGGCATAGCCGATGGCAAGCCCCGCGCCCGCGCCGATGCCGATCAGCAGCTTGCGCCGCGAAATCTGCGGCAGCTTCGGAAGCTGCCGTTTCCGGCGGGTCGGTAGCGGCTGTACGGCCGGTGGCGTCTTGTCGTCCATCCGAGCGGTTTATCGCGGTCCGGATGGCCTGTCGATGCGGCGTCTCAGATCACCGTGTGCGGGTTCGCGAAGACCTTCACGACCTCGGGCTCGAAGCTTTCGAGGCTGTCCACATCGAAATCCGGATCGAACGCAGGCGCATCCCATTCGTCGACCAGACGGCAGGCAAAGCCGTACCACGGCGCGTCCTTGAACTGCATCCGAAGATCGGTCGGCTTGCCGAGATGGTTGTAGTAATATTGCCCCTGGAAATGCTGGTGCCAATAGACGGCGTGATAGACGCTTTCGGATACGTAGGGCTTCAGCACCTCTGCCCCGATCGGGCCGTGGTTCGGCACCGACATCACCTTGCCAATGTCGTGGCACAGCGCCGCGACGACCTCCTCGTCGCTCGCGCCCGCGCGGCGGGCGAGCGTGCCGGTCATCAGCGCGTGGGTGAGTTGATCGGCAGCGAAGCCCAGCACCATGTCGCCGAGCCTGCGGAGCGTATCCATGATCTGCATCGGCGCGGCGGCTTTCTGGTGCGCCATGTGCTCGCGCGCGATGATCATCCAGTCGTCGAGCGTGCCGTCCTGCATCCGCCGGAACCGGGCCTGCCCATGCGTTTCAAGGTTCGTCGCCATGACCATTCTCCTCTCCCGCCCGCCTACGCCGCCTCCGCGCGGTGGATGTCGCGGTAGGCCTTCCGCAGCGCGACCTTGTCGATCTTCTCGGAACCGAGCCGCGGCAGCGGCTCCGCCGATATCCAGAGCCGCGCCGGAACCTTGAAGCCTGCGAGATGCTGACGCGTGAAGTCGATGATCGCTTCCGGCTCCGCCTTCTCGCCCGGCTTCAGATAGACGACCGCGCCCACGATCTCGCCGAGCCGGTCGTCGGGAAGGCCGAACACACTCGCCGCCATCACCGCCGGATGCGCGTAGATCGCGGCCTCCACCTCGTGACAGCTGACGTTCTCGCCGCCGCGGATGATGATATCCTTCTTGCGGTCGACGATGAACAGAAACCCGTCCTCGTCGAGATAGCCGACGTCGCCGGTGTGGAACCACCCCGCCTTGTCGAAGGCTTCCGCCGTCTCCTTGGGCCGCCGCCAGTAGCCGCGCACGTTGGCGGCCGAACGGATACAGATCTCGCCCACCGTGGTCGGCGGCAGTTCGTTGCCGTCGTCGTCCAGGATCGCGATCTCGACGACGGGTTTCGAAGCGCGGCCCGTCGAGGTCGGCCGCGCGAGGTAGGATTCGCGGAGGATGCCGGCGCCGACGCCGTTCGTCTCGGTAAGGCCGTAGCCAATGGCGGGCTTGCCCGTCGGGATCGCCTTCGCCAGCCGCTCGACATGCTCCGGCGGCCGCGGCGCGCCGCCCGCCGCCCAGTCGGTGACGGTGGAGAGGTCGTACTTGTCGCGGTCCGGGTGCGACATGATCTCGTGCGTCATGGTCGGCACGCCGACGAAATAGGTGCACTTTTCCTTGTCGATCAGCCGCAGCGCCTCGCCCGCGTCCCAGCGGTGCATCATGACGAACTTGCGGCCGATGGCGACCGAAACCAGCATCAGCGGCACAAGGCCGGTGACGTGGAACAGCGGCACATTCAGCAGCATGATCTGCTGCGGCGGCACGTGCGCGCCCGCGGCTTCGGAGAGCTTGAGCAGCGCGAGCCCCTGCACCAGATACGAGAACGTTCCGTGCACGACGCCGCGATGCGTCGATACCGCGCCCTTGGGAAAACCGGTCGAGCCCGACGTGTAGAGGATGCTGACATCGTCGTCCGGAGCGAGCGGCGGCAGATACCACGTATCCGTCGGGCCGCTTTCGAGCAGATCGTCGAGAAGGTCCGCGCCGTGCTCGGCCGCGACGCCGTGGCTGGTGCGAACGGCAACGATCGGCACAGACAGTTCCTCGATTACCCCGAGCCTGCGCAGCCGCTCCTCGTCCGCGATCACCAGCCGCGTGCCGCTGTCGGAGAGGCCGTAGGCAAGCTCCTCGGGCTGCCACCACGCGTTCATCGGCACGACCACCGCGCCGAGGTGGACGAGGCCGACATAGGCCATGATCCATTCGGGGTAGTTGCGCATGGCGATGGCAACGCGGTCGCCCTTGGCGATGCCGTAGCGGTGCTGCATCGCCGCGGCGATGCGCAGCGCCTTCGCATAGACCTCGGCAAAGGTCAGGCGCTCCTCGCCGTAAACAAGGAACTCGCGCGCGGCATTGTGCGCGAAGAAATACTGGAAGAACTCGCGCATCGTGGGCGGCGCGCCCTTGAAGACCTTGAGCGTGACGCCGCGAATCTTCGCCTCGGTCACCTCCAGCTGGCCGCCCGGCGCCGTGATCGCCGCGACGGCCGCGTCCTGCGCCTTGTCGAGTTCAGTCAGCATTTCAGTACCCTAGCATACGCGCGAGGCGATCGCCATGAAACGACAGGTCGCCGAAGCTCGTTTCCGCCGCGCGGGCGCGTTTCATGTAGAAGCCGATGTCGAACTCGTCGGTCATGCCGATGCCGCCGTGCATCTGCACGCCCTCGTTGGTGGCGAGCCGCGCCACCGCACCCGCCTTCGCCTTGGCGAGGCTGGCGTAGAGCGGCGCGTCCCTGTCGCCCGCGTCGAGCGCCTGCGCGGCCTTGAGCGTCGCCGATTTCGCAAGCTCGATCTCGCAGAAAAGCTGCGCGGCCCGGTGCTGGAGCGCCTGGAAGCTGCCGATCTTGCGGCCGAACTGCTCGCGATCCTTGAGGTAGCTCACCGTCATCGAGAAGCTCTGCGCCGACACGCCCACCATCTCGGCGGCAAGGCAGGTGCGCCCGGCATCGAGCACGCGGTCGAGGATCGCAGCGCCCTCGCCCACCGTGCCGATCACGTCCGCGCCGTCCACCTGCACGCCGTCGAAGCGGATGTCGGCGGCATTGCGGCTGTCGACCATGCTCGTGCGCTTGATGTCCACGCCCGCCGCCTTCGGATCGACAAGGAACAGGGTGATGCCGTCGCGGCCGCCGTCCTCACCCGAGGTCCGCGCCGCGACGATCAGCCGGTCGGCGACGTGCCCGTCGAGCACGAAGGTCTTGGCTCCGGTGATACGGAAGCCATTCCCAGCCGCCTCTGCGCGCGTGCGGATGAGGTGCGGTGCGTGGCGCGAAGCCTCGTCGCTC
>JACFNY010000172.1 GCA_019454625.1 Sphingomonadaceae bacterium | reverse complement strand
AATCGGGCGCGGCGCGCTCGACTAGAAGGGTTTCATCGGCCCCGGCCTCGCGCGCGGCGGCGAGCTTCCGCGCGTCGGACGCAGCGGCGATGACGTGCGCGCCGAGCGCCTTTCCCATCGCGACCGCGGCGAGCCCCATGCCGCCGCCCGCGCCCGTCACCAGCAGCGCCTCGCCCCTGCCGAGGCGGCCGCGCGCGGCGAGCCCGACCCACGCGGTGAGCGCGCCGACCACGTAGGCCGCCGCTTCCGCGTCGGAGCAGGTTTCCGGCGCGGGGCGAACGCTTTCGGCGCCGAGCGTGATCGCCTCGGCAAGGCACCCCGAGCGCGCGCCGACGACGACGCGGCGCCCCGCCAGCGCCGGATCGACGCCCGCGCCCGTGTCGGTGACGACGCCGACGCCCTCCACGCCCGGCACGAACGGCAGCGCGGGCTTGAACTGGTATCCCCCCGACAGCATCAGCAGGTCCGGGAAGTTGAGCGCCGCCGCGGTCAGCGCGACGCGCACCTCGCCCGCTCCGGGCGGCGGCGCGTCAGGCCACGCGGCCTCGAAGCGCAGCCCGGAGCGGTCTTCGCTCAGATGATGGCAGACCCACGCCTTCACGGATTGCGGCCCGGCTCCGCGAAGCCCGGCGCATTCAGCACCTCGAGCTTGATGCCGTCCGGGTCCTCGAAGAACACGGCGTAATAGTCCGCCAAATATTCGGGATAGAGCGCGGGCGCATCGAGGATGCGGACCCCGGCGTCCCGGAGCCGGGCATGGATGCGGTCCACCTCGGCGCGGCTGTCCACCGACCATGCGAGGTGATGGATGCCGGGGGCGTAGCGCTGATGCGCGTGGTCCGGGAGCCGCGCCTGCCTCAGCCCGATCGAGGCGAAGCCGGCGGGCGTGCGGAGATCCCACTCGCACTCGCCGTCGTCACGCACGCACGTGTAGCCGAGCGCGTCCAGCAGCAGGCCGTAGACGCGCTTCGACGCCGCGAGATCGCCGGCGTTGAGGTCGATGTGATGGACAAGTCCGGTCACGGCGGCGCGCGCTCAGGCGAGACGCCGCCGCACGGAGCTTACTTCTTGCCGAGGCTGAGACCGCCGAAGCGCCTGTTGAAGCGCGCGACGCGGCCGCCGGTGTCGAGCACTTTCTGCGCGCCGCCGGTCCATGCCGGGTGCGTCGTCGGGTCGATTTCGAGGAGCAGCGTATCGCCCTCCTTGCCCCACGTCGAACGCGTCTGATAGGTGGTCCCGTCGGTCATCTGCACCGTGATGGTGTGATAGTCGGGGTGGATGTTCTGCTTCACTGGACTGCTCCGTCTTCTGCCGCTGGTTTCCGACCAGCCGCCGGGAAAGCGGCGCCAATAGCCGACGCGCGCGCCACTTGCAAGCCGCGCGGCAAGCGATTATGGCCCGCGGCTGACATGGTGCCCCGGCAACGGGGAGAATAGGGAAGCCGGTCCGAAACCGGCGCTGTGCCCGCAACTGTAGGCGGCTAGTCTCGATGCCACGATGCCACTGGAACGGCCCTTCGCGGGCCCGACCGGGAAGGCGGCATCAAGACGGCGATCCGCAAGCCAGGAAACCTGCCATGTCTGTCGTCCACGCCCGGCCGGGTCCAGCCGATCGCGTGCGAGCAGTCATGCCCGCTGTGACGATGTGAGAACATGGTCATGGAGGACGTTATGATTGTTGCACTTCTTCTTTCATCCGCCGCCATCGCGAGCGATGCCGAGCTGATCGTCTCGGCGGCCCGCGAGCCGGTCGCCTACGGCGAAACCGGCAGCGCGCTGACCGTGATCGACGGCGCGGCCATCGAGGCGGTCGCCCTGCCGCAGCTCGTCGACGTGCTCCGCCTGTCGCCGGGCGTCTCCGTGGCGCGGTCCGGCCCGACGGGCGCGCAGACGCAGGTGCGCATCCGCGGTGCGGAGGCGAACCACACGCTCGTCTTCGTCGACGGCATCGCCGCCAACGACCCCGCCACCTCGGGCGAGTTCCGCTGGGAGACCCTGCCCTCGGACGGCATCGCGCGCGCCGAGGTGCTGCGCGGGCCGCAGTCGGCGCTGTGGGGCTCCGAGGCGATCGGCGGCGTCGTGTCCGTCACCACGGCGGAGCCCACGGACGGCACGCGCATCTTCGGCAGCGCCGAGGCGGGCTCGTTCGGCACCGTCCACGCGGCGGGCGGCGCCAGCATCGGCAGCGAAAAGGGCGGCATCGTCCTTCAGTCGAGCTGGTACGACACCAAGGGCATCGACAGCTTCGGCGGCGGCATCAGGGAGCGCGACGGCTATGAATCGCTGATGCTCTCCGCCAAGGCCTCCGTGCGGCCCATCGAGAACGGCGAACTCGGCCTCGTCGTGCGCCACACCAGTTCGCTGAGCGAATTCGACGGCTACAACGACTTCTTCGTGCGCGACGACACGCTCGACGCGACGCGCATTCGTTCGACCGCACTGCGCGGCTTCGGGCGCGTGGACACGCTGGATGGCCGCTGGCGGCACGAGATCTTCGGCAGCTTCGTCACCACGGACAACATCAACCGCGACGGCGGCACGTTCCTGAACCGCACCGACGCCGAGGTGTTCGAGACCGGCTACCAGACCGGAATCGACTTCGGCAGCGAGGCCTTCCGCCACCGCGTCACCGGCGCGATCGAGCATCGCACGCAGCGCTTCATTGCCGACGACGCCGAGTATTTCGGCGGCACCAATCAGCGCGTCTCGCGCGACCGCACCAGCTTCGTGCTCGACTACGGGCTCAGCGCGGGCGGCCTCGCGCTAGGCGCGAGCGTGCGCCGCGACCGGAACGACGCCTTCAAGGACGCGACGACATGGCGCGCAAGCGGCCGCTACACGCTGGAGAACGGCTTCACCGTCCACGCGAGCGCGGGCAAGGGCGTCACCGACCCGACCTTCACCGAGATGTTCGGTTTCTTCCCCGGCAGCTTCGTCGGCAACCCGAACCTGACGCCGGAACGCTCGGTCGGCTGGGACGCGGGCGTCGGATACCGCAAGGGCACGGTCTCGGCGGACGTGACGTGGTTCCACGCCGATCTCGAGAACGAGATCCTCTCCACCTTCGATTCCACCACCTTCCTCTCGGGTGTCGCCAACGCGGCCGGCAAGAGCAAGCGGAGGGGCATCGAGGCCGCATTCGACGCGAAGCCGCTCGCATGGCTGACGCTCGGCGGCAGCTACACGTGGCTCGACGCCAAGGAGGCGCAGCTCGCGGGTGTCGCGCGGCTTCGCGAGGCCCGGCGTCCCCGCCACAGCGGCAGCCTGCTCGCGACCGCCGATTTCGACGCGGCCTCGGTGACGTTCGCGGCGAACTACGTGGGCAATCGCAAGGACACGGATTTCGACAGCTTCCCGGCACGCGTCGTGACGCTGAAGGACTATGTGCTCGCCACGCTTTCCGGCCGCGTAAAGCTCGGCGGCGACTTCGAACTCACGGGCCGCATCGAGAACCTGTTCGATGCGACCTATGAGGACGCCTACGGATACCGGACGCAGGGCATCTCCGCGTTCGGCGGCATCCGGGTGAAATGGGGCGGCTGATCGCCCTCCTTGGTCTACTGGCCTTCGCCGCGCCCGCGGCGGAGGCCGCAAGCCATAACTCCCCGGCGGAGGCGGCACCGGTACGCGTCGCCTCGCTCGGGCTTTGCACGGACGAACTCGTGCTGCTCCTCGCCGAGCCGGGGCAGCTCGTTTCCGTCTCCTATCTCGGCCGCGACCGGCACGAGACGCCGCTCGCAAGCAAGGCGCGCGGCCTGCACGGCAACGACGGCAAGTTCAGTTCCGTCGCGGCGCTGAAGCCCGATCTCGTCGTCACCGGCGGCGCGGTGAACCGCTTCGCCCGCGCGCTCGCCGAGCGGACGGGCACGCGCGTCGTCGACGTGCCGCCGCCGATGACGCTCGCCGATCTCCGGGGCAACATCCGCACCGTGGCGGCCGCGCTCGGCCATCCGGCACGCGGCGAGGCGCTGATCGGCTGGATGGATGCGCGGCTGGGGTCGCCGCTGCCTCCACGCCATACCGGACTGATGATCACGGCGGGCGGGCTCACCGCCGCCCCGGATTCGATCAGCTCCGAACTCCTCACTTATGCGGGTATCCGGCAAACAGGCACGCCCACGGGCCGCGTCTCTCTCGAAGGGCTGATCGCCGCGCCGCCGCCGCTCCTCATCCACAGCCGCTACCGCAGCGGGCAATATTCGCTGCCGCAGGAGTGGATCGACAGTGCCGTCCGCGTCGCTGGAACGCGCAATGTCGAGGTGGACGGCCGCGCGTGGCTCTGCCCCGGCCCGCTCGCCGCGGCCGACGTCGCGCGCCTGCGGGAGACGATCCGGTGACGGCGGCGCGGCTATCCGTCCTGCTTCTGGCGCTGTTCGTGCCCGTGGCGCTGCTGTCGCTGCTGGTCGGCGAGGTGCCGGCCGCGGCGCTGCTTCGCGACCCCGATCTCGCCAGGATGCTGTTCACAGAGCTTCGGCTGCCCCGGCTCATCCTCGCCGCCGCCGCCGGTGCGGCGCTCGGGATCAGCGGCGCGGCCTTGCAGGGCCTGCTGAGGAACCCCCTCGCTTCGCCCGACATTCTCGGCACCTCGGCCGGCGCGGCGCTCGGTGCGGTGGTAACGGGCTATTTCCTCGGCTTCTCGGGAACGATCGCGATGGCGGGCGGCGGCATCGCGGGCGCGCTGCTGGCGCTCGTCCTGCTCCTGCTGCTTGCCGGGCGCGGCGCTTCGTCGACGACGCTGATCCTCGCGGGCGTCGCCATCTCGGCGCTGGGCGGCGCGATGATGAACCTCGCGCTGGCGCTCGCCGCCTCGCCGTTCGCCTTCTACGACATGATGTTCTGGTTGCTCGGCTCCTTCGCGGACCGCAGCATCGAGCATGTCGGCGTCGGCCTGCCCGCCATGCTTATCGGAAGCACGCTTGTATTCTCCGCTTCGCGCGGCCTCGACGCGCTGGCGCTCGGCGAGGACGTTGCCGCGACGCTCGGCCACGACGTGCGCCCGATGCGCTGGCGGATCGTCGGCGGCAGCGCCATTGCCGTAGGCGGCGCGGTGGCCGTGGCGGGAATCATCGGCTTCGTCGGCCTGATCGTCCCGCATCTGGTGCGCCCGCTGGTCAGGAACC
>JACFNY010000171.1 GCA_019454625.1 Sphingomonadaceae bacterium | reverse complement strand
GTCGGTGATGTTCTTGACGACGCCGTCGACGGTCTGGCCTTCGGTGAGCGTCTGGATGAGGCCCGAACGCTGCTCGGCGCGGGTTTCCTCGAGCACGGCGCGGCGCGACACGACGATGTTGCCGCGCTTCCTGTCCATCTTCAGCACCTGGAACGGCTGCGGCATCCCCATCAGCGGGGTAACGTCGCGCACCGGGCGGATGTCCACCTGGCTGCCGGGCAGGAAGGCCACGGCACCGCCGAGATCGACGGTGAAGCCGCCCTTGACGCGGCCGAAGATGACGCCGTCGACGCGGGCGTTTTCCTGGAATTCGGATTCGAGCTTGTCCCAGGCTGCTTCACGGCGCGCACGGTCGCGCGACAGCATGGCCTCGCCATAGGCGTTCTCGACACGGTCGACATAGACCTCGACCTGGTCACCGACCTTGATCTCGGGCTTCTCGCCGGGGGCTGCGAACTCGCGCAGCGGCACGCGGCCTTCCGACTTCAGGCCGACGTCGATGACGGCCATGTCGTTTTCGATTCCGGTGACGGTGCCGGTGACGACCCGGCCTTCGAACGATTCGCTGCCGCCGAGACTCGCTTCGAGGAGCGCCGCGAAATCGTCGCGGCTCGGCATGGGATTGGTTGCCATAGGTATCAGTGTTCCTTCATGTCGTTACTGGCCGACCGGTTGTTTCCGGCGGTCTCGAAGCCGTCCGGGCCCCATGCCCGTCCGCTCCTTGCAAAACCTTGCGTTGGCCCCTCTCCCGGTTTCGCGGAAACACGGCAAGGACGGCATCCCGATGGAGGTGCCGTCGTAAAAGGCGCGGCCGCCTTATCGCAATGCCGCCTTTTCCGCAAGCCGCGCCTCGGCAAGCGCGACAGCGCGGGCGACGGCGGCGTCCCGATCCATGTCGGACGTGTCGAGCAGGATCGCGTCCTCCGCCTGTCTTAGCGGCGCCGCGTCCCGGCCCGCGTCGCGCGCGTCGCGCTCGGCGAGATTGGCGCGCACCACGGCAAGGTCGCGCTCGGGGGTTTCCGCCTGCCGCCGCCGCGCACGCACGTCGAGGCTCGCCGTGACGAAGATCTTGATGTCGGCATCGGGCGCGATGACCGTGCCGATGTCGCGGCCATCGAGCACCGCGCCGCCGGGCCGGCGCGCGAACGAACGCTGGCGTTCGAGGAGCGCGGCCCGCACCTCGGGATGCGCGGAGACGACCGAGGCGGCGCGCGCCGTCGCCGATTCGCGCAGCGCCGGATCGTCGAGCATCGTCACATCGAGCGTCCGCGCGCACGCCGCAGCGAGCGCGGCATCGGCAGGATCGCCGCCCGCGCGCAGCACGGCGAGGCCGACGGCGCGGTAGAGGCTCCCCGTATCCATGTGCGGCAGCCCGAAATGCGCAGCGAGCGCCCGCGCGATGGTGCCCTTCCCCGACGCAGCGGGACCGTCCACGGCTATAACGATGTCGAAACGATTTGCATTCGGCGCGTCCATGCCGCTCCTATAGAGCCGGGGACTACGATGTGAACAGCGGGCGGGGGGCCTTCATGACATCGTCGGGTACGGTGATGGTGATCATCGGCACGCGGCCCGAGGCGATCAAGCTCGCCCCGGTCGTGCTGGCGCTGCGCGCGCTGGAGATCCCGACGCGCGTGTGCCTGACCGGCCAGCACCCCGAGATGGCGGCGGAGGCGCTGGACCCGTTCGGAATCGCGGCCGACGCGAACCTCGCCCTCATGCGGCCGGGGCAATCGCTGAGCGAACTCACGGAGCGCGCCGTCGGCGCCATCGCCCTGCTGCTGGCGCGCGAACGCCCGGCGTGGGTGATCGTGCAGGGCGACACGACCTCGGCACTCGCCGGTGCCATCGCGGCGCGGCAGGCGGGAATCCCGGTCGCGCATGTCGAGGCCGGGCTGCGCAGCTTCGATCTCAGCCAGCCCTATCCGGAGGAGATCAACCGCACGCTGATCGCGCGGCTGGCGACGCTGCATTTCGCGCCGACCCCCGGCGCGCGAGCCAACCTCTGCGCCGAGGGCGTGCCGGACACGGCGATCGCGGTGACGGGCAACACCGTCGTCGATGCGCTGCACCGGACGCTCCGCGGCCTGCCCCCGGCGGCGCCCGCCGATCGGCGGCTCATCCTCGCGACGCTGCACCGGCGGGAAAACCGCGAGGCGGCGTTCCCGGAGATCATCGGCGCACTCGCCGCGATCGCGGCGCGCGGCGACGTCGAGGTGCTGCTGCCCCGCCACCCCGGTTGCCCGCCCGGCATCTATGCGCCGCTCGAAGCCTGCCCGGCCGCGCGGCTGGTGCCGCCGATGCCCTACCCCGCGTTCGTCACCGCGCTCGCCGCCGCGCATCTCGTCGTCACCGATTCGGGCGGCGTGCAGGAGGAAGCCTCCGCGCTCGGCGTGCCGACGCTCGTCGTGCGCGCCCTCACCGAACGGCCCGAAGTGGTCGAGGCGGGCACGGCGCTGGTCGTCGACACGGCGCGGGACGGCATCCTCGCCGCCGCGACACGCCTGCTGGACGACGACGAGGCGCACCGCCGCATGGCGAACGCCTCGACGCGGATCGGGGACGGCAAGGCCGCGGAGCGGATCGCCCGGCGACTGCATGATGAACTCCACGCCGCGCGGCGACCAGCCGCGTAGCCTCAGGACCGATGGTCAGGTCAGGCCGAGGCGAAAACGGCGGATTTCGAGAACCGGAGCGGAGCGTACTTACAGTACGTGAGCACCGGAAGCGCAGAAGGCCGTCGTTTGCAGCCCGGCATCACCTGACCGGCGACCGGTCCTGAGGATCAGTCCTCGGCGGGCTTGGTCTGGAGCTGGATATAGTTCTGGATGCCCATCGCCTCGATCAGCGAAAGCTGCGTTTCGAGGAAGTCGACATGCTCCTCCTCGCTTTCGAGGATGTCCTCCAGGATCTCGCGGCTGATGTAGTCGCGCACCTTCTCGCAGTGCTGGATGGCGTCGCGCAGCGGCGGGATCGCCTCGCGCTCGAGCTCGAGGTCGGCCTTCAGCACCTCCTCGACCGATTCGCCGATACGCAGCCGCCCGAGCAGCTGGAAGTTGGGCAGGCCGTCGAGGAACAGGATGCGCTCGGCGAGCTTGTCGGCGTGCTTCATCTCGTCGATCGACTCGCCGTACTCGTACTTCGCAAGGCGCGTGACGCCCCAGTTGTCGAGCATCCGGTAGTGCAGGAAATACTGGTTGATCGCCGTCAGTTCGTTCTTCAGCGCCGCGTTCAGGTGCTTTATGACATCCTTGTCGCCCTTCATGGCGCGACTCCTTCATGCTGTTCGTAAGGGAAACTCGCAGCATGAATCTCACGAAAAAAATCGTGCGTCAACAATGACTTGGGATGATGCGAAGCACTATCATCCGCAACAGGGGCGCGGTGTTCTCAGGCCGCGCGGCCGCCTTTCAGCAGGCGCCGGGCATGGGGCAGGCACTGGCCGCACTGCGGGCGGGCGCCGAGGCGCGCGTAGGTTTCCACCGGACACCCCTTCGGGCCGGCGGCGGCGCGGACGTCGTTTTCACGCAGGGCATTGCACACGCAAAGGATCATCGGAACCGGACCATCCCCAAGGGCCTATAATGCGAACGATTAGCAGGTTTGCAGGCCTGCTGCAAGTCGTTCGCATTCGCGTCCGCGCACGGAACGCAACTTTGCCCCTTCCCAATCGTTAACGAATTGGTAACCTTCGTTAACAGCAAGCCGTTGGGAGTAAGGCCGTGGCCCCCGAACAAGAGTATATGCAAGAGTATGTGCGGGTTCGCGCGCGCGTTTCACGGGCAACGCTGATCAACGACCTGCGCTTTTTCCTGACCGCCTACGTCGCCGGAACGGCCTTCGCGCTGGTTTATCTTTTCTAGCGCGCCGCCGCTGCGCCCATACGCTGCATGAGCGGCAGGAAATCTGGAAAGCTGGTCGCGATCGGGCGCGCGTCGTCCACCACCACCGGCGCCTTTGCATTGAGGCCGAGCACGGCAAAGCTCATCGCGATGCGGTGATCGAGATGGCTGGCCACGGTCGCGCCGCCGGGTACAGGCGCCCCGCCGCTGCCGTGAATGACGATGCCGTCCGCGAGTTCCTCGACCGGCACGCCGCAGGCGGCAAGGCCCGCCGCCATCACCGCGAGGCGGTCCGATTCCTTGACGCGCAGTTCCTCCAGCCCGCGCATGACGGTCGTGCCGTCGGCGAAGGCCGCCGCAACCATCAGGATCGGATACTCGTCGATCATCAGCGGCGCGATCGCCGGATCGACCTCACCGCCCTTCAGCACGGCGTGGCGCACCCGAAGCGCACCGACCGGCTCGCCGCCCGCCTCGCCCGTGCCCTCCACCGCCACATCGAAACCGAGCATCGCCAGCGCATCGAGGATGCCGGTGCGCGTGGGGTTGAGGCCGACGTTCTCGATGACAACCTCGCTGCCCGGCACCGCCAGCGCCGCGACCAGCGGGAACGCGGCCGACGAAATATCCCCCGGCACCGTGATTCGCTGCGGCTTCAGCTCCGCCTCGCCGCGCACCGAGATGAGCCGCGCGCCGTCCGGCAGCGTCTCGACCGAGAGGTCCGCGCCGAAGCCGCGCAGCATCCGCTCCGAATGGTCGCGCGTCGGCACGCTCTCGATGACGCGCGTGATGCCCGGCGTGTTGAGCCCGGCGAGCAGCACCGCGGACTTCACCTGCGCCGAGGCCACCGGCAGGCGGTATTCGATCGGCAGCGCCGGACAGGCGCCCTCCATTGTCAGCGGCAGGCGGTCGCCATTCCCCGAAAAGCGCGCGCCCATCTGCGACAGCGGCGTGATGATCCGCTGCATCGGGCGCTTCGACAGCGAGGCGTCGCCGACGAAGGTCGCGCGAATCGCATGGGACGCGACAAGCCCCGCGAGCAGCCGCGTCGAGGTGCCGCTGTTCCCCATGTCGAGCACGGATGAAGGCTGCAGCAGTCCCCCCACGCCGACGCCGTGGACACGCCAGCGCCCCCCGGCGTCCCGCTCCGCGCGCGCGCCCATCGCCCGCATCGCGGCGGCAGTGGCGTGGACGTCCTCGCCTTCGAGCAGGCCGTCGATCACGGTCTCGCCGACGGCGAGCGCGCCCAGCATCAGCGCGCGGTGCGAGATCGACTTGTCGCCCGGCACGCGCACGCGGCCGGAAAGCGGCCCGGCGGCG
>JACFNY010000170.1 GCA_019454625.1 Sphingomonadaceae bacterium | reverse complement strand
ATGGTGGCGCGCGTCTTCTCGAAGACCTCGATGTCGACGACCGGCAGACCGGGGTCGGTGATGTCCAGCTTCTCCACGCGCGCGATCCTTACCTTATTCTGCGCAGGCGATCTTCCGCCACGCAGGTAAAGTTTTGGTTTCCGCCGATGCTTGCCGGGTGGTTACGCAGGGGATCAGGGAAGCGCGAGGCCGAAGCTCGGCGGCGGCGGCTCGAAAAGGCCGGTGAAGCGCTGCAACTGCGCTGTGTCGCCGTCGATCCGGAGGATGCCCTTCTCCACCGCGTCCGCCGCCTTCACCTGCCCGCCGACGAGGCCGAGGAACACGCGGCGCGGGCCGGTGAGCGTCACCGCCGGGGCAGCGCCTTCCGTCCACGCCTGATGCACGAGCACGCGGTTCCGCACGCTGACGAGGCGGCGCTCGCCGCTGTCGGGCAGCACGATGCCGACGGAAAGGTCGGCGCCCGCCGCCTTTTCGGGCGACAGACGCACCGCTATGAGGTCGAGCAGGTCGGCGAGCGGCGTCGACATGGCGATTTCGGCCGTGTTCGCCCCACCGCCGCTCGTGGGGAGCCCGCGCAGCTCGCGCGCGCCGGACAAATAGATGTTGCGCCACGGTGCGGTTTCGGCGGCCCATGCCATCTGCTCGAAGCTGGCGGCGAGCATTTCGCGGGCGCGGGCGTTCTCGGGCTCCGCCATCACGAGGTGGGAGAGGAGTTCCGCCGCCCAGCGCTCGTCCCCTGCCTTCCGCGCCTTCGCGGCCTCGGCGAGCACCTTCTTCGCGCCGCCCATCGCGGCGACGAGGCGCTTGCCGCGTTCCACGTCCGGCAGCGGATCGAGGTGCGCGGGGTTGCCGTCGTAGTGCCCCATGTAGCGCTGGTAGACGGCGCGGGCATTGAACTTCAGCGAACCGTAGTTGGGCCGGTTGAACCACGCGTTCGCAAGCTCGGGCGGAAGCGCGATCGCCTCGGCGATCGCGTTGCCGTTCAGCCCGGCGTTCATCATGCGAACGCTCTGGTCGTGCAGGTATTTGTAGGCGTCGCGGTGCAGCGCCATGTAGCGCCGCAGCGTCTCGCCGCCCCAACGCGGCCAGAAGTGCGAGGTGAACACCACGTCGCTGCGGTCCCCGAAGCGGGTGAGCGCCTCCGTCAGGTAATCCGCCCAGACCTTGGCATCGCGGACCAGCGCGCCGCGCGGCGTCAGCACGTTGTGCATCGCGCCGTTCGCGTTCTCGGCGAGGCAGAGCGCACGGAAGTCCGGCAGGTAGAAGTTCATCTCGGCGGGGGCCTCGGTTCCGGGCGTCAACTGGAACTCGAAGGCGAGCCCGTCGATCCGCACGGCCTCGCCGCCCGCCCGGATCACGTCCGTGGGCGCGATCAGGCTGTAGGTCCCGCCCGCCACCACCGGTCCGATCCCGGCCGAGACGATCCCCTCCGGGCCGCGCTCCAGCATGTTCCCGAACATGAAGACGGCACGGCGGCTCATCGCCGGCCCGGCGATCACGTTCTCGGAGGTGGCGTGCGCCATGAAGCCGTCGGGCGCGTAGATGCGCACCTTGCCCGCCTTCACGTCCGCCTCCTCGACGATGCCGCGCACGCCGCCGAAGTGGTCGATGTGGCTGTGCGTGTAGATCACCGCCGCCACCGGCAGGTCGCCGATGTGCCGCCGGGCGAGCGCCATCGCGGCGCGCGCGGTCTCCACCGTGGTCAGCGGATCGACGACGACGAAGCCGGTCTTGCCCCGGATCAGCGTCATGTTCGAAAGATCGTAGCCGCGCACCTGCCAGATGCCGGGCACCACTTCGAACAGGCCGGACCCGCTCACCAGCTGCGCGTTCCGCCACAAGCTCGGGTTCACCGTATCGGGCGCCGGGCCCGCGATCTTCGCGTCGTCGGCGAACGACCGGATCACGCGGCCGTCCGGCCCGGTCACGTCCGCGTCCGGCCGCGCCACGAGGCCGCGCCGCGCGAAATCGAAATCCTCGGTGTCCCCGAACGGCAATGCCGCCGCCGCCGCGCCGTTCGCGGCCTTCGTCGCTGCGCTCGGCGCTTCCGCCGCTGCGGGATGCGCCGCCACGAGCATCGCCACGATCCACGCACGCATCATCTCATTCCTCCCCGTTCCGCATCATGCTGCACGAATCGGGGATGGGCGCAAATGGCGAAGATGACAGGCCCGAAAGGCCCGGCGCTCAGGCCGCCATCCGCCTGATCCGCCAGCGGAGCGGCCCCGTTTCCGCCGCCTCGATGCCCTGCTCCCCGGCGAAGGCCGGCACGTCGCGCGCCGCGGCGGGATCGTCTGCGACAAGCTCGAACTCGGTCGCCTCGGGATGCTCGCGGAGCGCGCGCGCGAGCCTGAGCACGGGCAGCGGACAGCGCATCCCGCGCGCATCCACCCGCACGACCGCCGCGTCCGCCACGCTCAGCGGATCTCGAACAGCTTGATGCCCCGGCTCGCGTAGAGATAGGCGAGCACGAGCGAGGAGAACAGGCGGCGCTTGCCCCGCCGCCCGCGCGCGATGAACACGCCCTCGGGATGCCGGTAGAGGTTGGGATAGACCTCTTCGGATTGCTCGACGAGCTGGTCCTTCGCAGCCGTATCGAGGCCGCGCCAGCGCGAATAGGCGCGGCGCTGCCGCCGCCGCTCGCGCACGATCAGCCAGAGCACCGCGCTCGCGGCCGCAAGGCCGACGCCCATCGCGAGGCCCGCGAGCCACTGGCGGCCCCGGTGCGTTTCCACCGTGCGCTGCGCCGCGCGCGCGTCGGCGGGCAGTGCCGCGTCGCCATCCGGGCTTTGCGCGGCGCGCGCCTGGGCCTGTTCGTTCGCCAGATACTCCTCGACGCGGAGGCCCATCACGGCCTTGATGGGGCCGTCCTGCAGGCGCATCTGGTCGATGGTGCCGTCGCCGCCCGAAACGAAGCCCTCGCCCGACGCCCCCACGGTGATCGCGTAGAGCGGCCGCTCGGTGCATTTCACCTTGAGCGTCCGGGCCCGCGCGGAAGAGCGGAACACCTGGTACTCGCGAACGCGCGGGCAGTTCACGTCGAGCTCGACCACCACCGCCGAGACGAGCTTTTCAAGCTCCTCGTCGTCTGCGCCGCCTTTCAGCGCATGGAAAAGCCGCGTCGTTGCCGGCTGCAACGCAAGCAGGCTGGGGTCCGGCGTGGTGTCCGCGGCGGCGGGCGGCGCGGGCGGCAGCGTCTCGGGGTCGCCGTCCAGCACCGCTTCGGGGACGACAGGCGGCTCGCCCGTCGCCGCTGTCGGCGCGAGCATCAGCGCGATCGTCAAGAGAGCCGCAGATGGCATGGCGCCGATAGATACCGATGGCGCCGCCGCCTGTCAGCACGGAACAGCAACGACGGCCGGGCCGGTCAACGCTCCCACAAAGGTTTCAGGCCGCCTTCGCCCGCAGCACGTTGCAGAGCGCCCGGTCGAGCACGGAAATCGTGAGGTGGCCGTGGCGCGCCAGGTTCGCGAGCCGCGCCTCGGTGGCGGGACCGAGGAGGGGACGCAGCCCGCCGCGCAGCATGTCGGCAAAGGCCGGCGCGCGCTCCATCAGCACGCGCAGCTGGTCTTCGGAGACGTGGCCGTCCGAAACCGCCTTCGCGATGGCATTGAGCGCATCGGCGTCCGTCACATCCGCCGCGGCGACGGCTTGCAGGATCACGTCCGCCCGTCTGGTGAGCAGCGCCCCTGCCTGCACCATGGCGTTGATCTGGCTGGCGAACACTTCCGGACCCATACGCGACCCCTGACTGACACCCGGCCAGCTAGGCCGCCCCGCACGCGCGGATAAGCCCGACTCCGATCTTCCGGGCGAGAAACGGGGCAGGCCGTTCCGTGCGCGGGTCGGGGCACGGGCCGGGGCAGGCGACGATCCGAGGTGCCTGGCTTCAGCAGCCCGCCACATGCCGGCGCGCCCAGCCGACGATCGCGTTCCGGTCCATCGCGCCCGCCGTGCGCGCCACCTCGCGGCCGTGCGCGAACAGGATCATGGTCGGGATCGACCGGATCGCATAGCGGCCCGCGATCTGCTGCTCGGCCTCCGTATCGACCTTGCCGAGCCGGACATGAGGCTCGAGCGCCTGCGCCGCCGCCGCGAACGCCGGGGCCATCGCGCGGCAGGGGCCGCACCACGACGCTCAGAAATCGACGAGCAGCGGCAGGCTTTCGGTTTTCATCCGGCGTTCGAACCCGGCAGCATCGAGATCGAGCGGCTTGCCAGTGAAAAGCGGGACCTTGCAGCGCCCGCAGCGCGGCGTCTGCCCGAGCCGCGCCGCCGGGACGCGGTTGGCGGCCCCGCAGGCGGGGCAAACGATCATCAGGGGATCGGCCGCCTGCTTTACTCCGTCCGCCATGGTTATTACACCTTTCCTGTAATTATGTAGGGAAAGGCCGCGAAGCGTCAATGACGGCGGAAGCGAACAGCGCGGCAGGCCCGCAGATCGGCGACCCCGCCCCCAATTTCGAGGCGCGGACGACGATGGGCGTGATCCGCCTTTCCGACTTCCGGGGGCGCTGGCTGGTGCTGCTTTCGCACCCGGCCGACTTCACGCCGGTCTGCACCAGCGAGTTCGTGGCGCTGGCCCGTGCCGCCGATCGCTTCGCGGCGCTCGGCTGCGCGCTGATGGCCGTGTCGGTCGACAGCCTCTACGCGCATCTCGCCTGGATCCGCGCCATCCGAGACGCCTTCGGCGTCACCGTCAGCTTCCCGATCGTCGAGGACGCCTCGCTCGTCATCGGCCGCGCCTACGGCATGATCGCCGACCGCGCGCCCGACGCCGCGACGATGCGCTCCACCTACGTCATCGACCCCGACGGCATCATCCGCGCGATCACCGCCTATCCCGCGACGATCGGCCGGTCCGTGGAGGAGATGCTGCGCGTGGTGGCGGCGTTGCAGCGTGTCGACAGCGACAACATCGTGACGCCGGAAGGCTGGCGGCCCGGCGGCGACGTGCTGCTGCCGCCCGATCAGGATCAGGCGGCGCTGCTGGCGCGCGGCGACGACCCGCTGTGGTTCTGCCGCAGCGCGCCCGATCCCGGAGCCGGGCGCGATGGCTGATCCCCTGCCCGATGCCGATCCGGAACGCATGGCCGAGCTCATGCGGACGCTCGGGCACGAGACGCGGCTGCGCCTGCTCGGCACGCTGCTGGCGAAGGGGGAAACCTCGGTCGGCGAGCTG
>JACFNY010000169.1 GCA_019454625.1 Sphingomonadaceae bacterium | reverse complement strand
ATCCGGCCGCCGCGACGATTCCCGCGCCGGTGCCGACGAGCTTCACGATCCGCATGGGCGCGGGCAATACCTACGAGATCATCGACACCGCCGACACGGCCGTGCCGCCCGCCGTGCTGGCGAGTGGGGCCTACGTGCCGGGCGCATGGATCCCGGTGAACGGCTTCGACGTGCAGCTTTCGGGCGCCGTCGCGGAAGGCGACAGCTTTGTCGTCGCGCCGACGGCGGCGGGCATGGCCGACAACGCCAACATGCTGCGCATGATCGACACACGTCTGGGGAACCCCGGCTTCGAGGGCCGCTTCGCGCGCGAGGTGACGCGCGTCGCGACGAGCCTCAACGACACGAAGGCGCTCGCCTCCGCAACGCTCGCGATGCGCGACAAGGCGCTCGAAGCGCGCGATGCGGCGTCGGCGGTCAATCTCGACGAGGAAGCCGCCGACCTCATCCGTTTCCAGCAGGCCTATCAGGCCTCGGCGAAGATCATCGCGGCCGCCCGCGAGATCTTCCAGACCATCATCGACATCCGCTGAGCTTTTTCGGGGAACCGCATATGCGCGTCGGCACCTTCCAGTCCTTCCAGTCGCAGATCAGCCGCATGGGCGCGCTGCAATCGACGCTCGCGCAGCTCGAGGCGCAGATCGCCTCGGGCAAGCGCATCCTCAATCCGTCGGACGATCCGCTGGGGTCGAGCCGCGTCGCCGATCTTCAGCGCAGCATCGACGACAACCAGCAGTTCATCCGCAACATGGACGCGATCACCACGCAGCTCTCGCTCGCCGACAGCGCCGTGGACGCCATGTCGAACCAGATGGTGCGCGCCAAGGAACTCGCCATACAGGCCGCGAACGCCACGCTCACCGATGCCGACCGGCAGGTGATCAGCACCGAGCTCGGGCAGATCATCGACCAGATGCTGTCGCTTTCGAACACGCGCGACGCGGCGGGCAACTATTTGTTTTCAGGCGCGTCCGTCGGCACGGCGCCGTTCGTGCGCGATGCGACCGGCGCCATCGTCTGGCAGGGCAGCGGCGAACCGCCGCAGGTGCCGATCAGCGCCGACGTCACGATCTCGACGGGCGCGAACGGCCTTTCGATGCTCTCCATCGACACGAGCGGCGGCCGTCAGACGATCCTTGCCGCGCTCACTGAGTTCAAGGCGCTGCTCGTCGATGCCGCGACCTTCGCGAGCGGCATGGAAAAAGCGCTGCGCGACACCACCGCGGGCGTCGACCGCCTCGCCGACCAGCGCGCGACCTTCGGCTCGCGGCTCGCGCAGGTGGAAACGGAAACCGATCGGCTGAAGGCGCTGGAGACCACGATGACGACCGCGAAGAGCAATATCGAGAGCCTCGACGTCGCCGCCGCCATCGTCCAGCTGAAGAGCGCGATGACCCTGCTCGACGCTTCCCAGCAGAGCTTCGCCCAGATCAAGAAACTGTCGCTGTTCAGCTACTTGTAGGCTGGCGGCGGCGCATGTGCTGCACCGCAACAAATCTGTGCCGGGGGAAGCCTTTCTCAACCTTTGGGTGCCTAAATGACCGTCAATCGGGGTCGTTAAGCAAGATGGGCGGGCGGCGTCGCAAGGATCCGGCGATACCGGCAGGCAATGGAGTTGTGCGTTAGATGTTCGCGGCGATCGGTCTCATTGTCCTATTCGCGATGGTCTTCGGTGGTTTCGCCATCACCGGGGGCAATCTCGAGCCGGTCTTCCATGCGATTCCGCACGAAATGCTCATCATCGGCGGCGCCGCCGCGGGCTCGCTGCTGCTGGGCAACAGCTTCGCCGTCCTGAAGCAGGTCGGCGGCGGCGTCGGCAAGATCTTCAAGGGCGCGACCTACAACAGGAAGGACTATCTCGACGCGATCTTCCTCGCCTCCAAGCTGATGAAGACCATGAAGGTCGAAGGCCCGGTCGCGATGGAAGCGCACATCGAGGACCCCAAGTCGAGCAGCATCTTCGCCGAGTATCCCAAGCTGCTGAAGGACCATTTCCTCATCGACTTCATGGCCGACGCCATCCGCCTCGTCGTCGTCTCCTCGGGCACGCTCAACGTGCACGCGGTCGAGGAGATCATGGACAACGCGCTGAAGACCCACCACCACACGGCGATGAAGCCGGTGAAGGTGCTGCAATCCACGGGTGACGCCCTCCCCGCGCTCGGCATCGTCGCCGCCGTGCTCGGCGTCGTGAAGACGATGGGCTCCATCGACCAGCCGCCCGCCATCCTCGGCGGCATGATCGGCTCGGCGCTCGTCGGCACCTTCCTCGGCGTGCTGCTCGCCTACGGCATCGTCTCGCCGATGGCGAACCGGCTGGAGCAGATTCTCGAGGAAGACGGCGAGATCTACCACGTCGCCAAGGCGATCATCATCTCCTCGCTGCACGGCAACGCGCCGGCGATGGTCATCGAGGCCGCGCGCACCAGCATCAGCATCAAGAACCAGCCCGGCTTCGCCGAGGTGTTCGACGGGCTTCGCGGCCGATGAGCGCGGAACCGATCAAGCCGCTGGTCGCCGAGGCGGAAGTCCCGCCCCCGATCATCATCAAGAAGATCACCATAGAGGCGCACGGCGGCCACCACGGCGGCGCGTGGAAGGTCGCCTACGCCGACTTCGTGACCGCGATGATGGCGTTCTTCCTGCTGCTGTGGATCGTCGGCGCCACCAACGAGGACCAGCGCAAGGGCATCGCCGACTATTTCTCGCCGACGCTCGTCCAGCACACCAAGGCGGGCGGCTCCAACGGCGTCATGGGCGGCCGCGCCATGCTGGCGCCCGATGGAAACGCGCCGAACGCCGTGCCCAAGGGCACGCAGCGGCTGATGCCCGTCACCAGTTTCTCGCGCGTGACCCCGCCGACGCCCGAGGAACGTGCGCTCGCCGACCAGTTGCAGAGGGAAGACGTGAAACGCTTCGAGGCGGCCGCGGAGGATCTCGAGAAACGTATGGCGAGCGACAGGAACCTCGCCCGGCTCCGCGACCAGATTCGCCTGTCGGTGACACCGGAGGGGCTGCGGATCGACATCCTCGACGAGGCCGATTTCGCGATGTTCGCAGTCGGCACCGACCGGCTTTCGCCGCAGGCGCAGGACCTCGTGCGCGCCGTCGCCACGGCCGTGCAGACGATGCCGAACCCGATCGCCATGCGCGGCCACACCGACAGCCTGCCCTATGCGGGCGGCTCGATCGGCGGACCGGCGGGCGGCATGAACAACTGGGTGCTTTCCGCACAGCGCGCCGAGGCGACGCGCGCCGCGCTTGCCGCGGGCGGCGTCGATCCGACGCGCTTCTCGCGCCTCGAAGGCGTCGCCGACCGCGAGCCCTTCAACAAGGCGAACCCCTACGATCCGCGCAACCGGCGCATCAGCGTGACATTGCTGTACCGCACCCCGATGGGGCCCGGACCCACCGCGCAGCCCGCCGCCGAATAAGACGGGTTGATCGGCACGGCAGATACGTGCATATGCACGTATCATGTCCTCCCCCTGCGTCTGCACACGCCTCCGGCGCGCCGCGCGCGCCGCGAACACGCTCTACGATGCCGCGCTCGAACCGGCCGGACTCACGACGCCGCAGTTCGCGCTGCTGCGGACGCTGGCGCGCACCGGCGCCTGCTCGCTGACGGCGTTCGGCGCCGCCACGGGCCATGACCGGACGACGCTGAACCGCACCGTCGGCGCGCTCGAACGCGAAGGCCTCGTGCAATCCTGCGCGGGCGACGACAAGCGCCGGCGCATGGTTTCCCTGACCGATGCGGGCCGCGCCGCCATCGACCGCGCCTCGCCGCTCTGGGAACGCGCGCAGGCGGAGATGGCGCGGCAGGTCGACACGGAGACGCTGTTCGCGCTGCTCGACCGCGTCGAATCGGCGGTGCGCGCATGAAGCGGCCCGCCGTCGTCATCGCCTGCGGGGCGCTGATCGTCACGCTCGCCATGGGGGTCCGGCAGACCTTCGGGCTGTTCCTTCCCGACATGAGCGCCGCGCTCGACATCGGGCGCGGCACCTTCGGGCTGGCGCTCGCCATCCAGAATCTGCTGTTCGGGCTCGTGCAGCCGTTCGTCGGCGCCATGGCCGACCGCCACGGCGCCGGGCGGGTCGTCGCCGTCGGCGCGCTCGTTTATGCGCTCGGCCTGATCGGCGCGGCAATGACCGGCAGCGCGCTCGGCCTTCACGTCTCGTTCGGCGTGATCGTCGGCATGGCGCAGTCCGCGACGACCTTCGTGGTCGTTCTCGGCGCGGTCGGCCGCGTGGTGCCGGAGGCGCAGCGCACGCTCGCCTTCGGGATCGTCACGGCGGGCGGCTCGCTCGGCCAGTTCCTCGTCGTGCCCGCCGGGCAGATGCTGCTCGGCGACTTCGGCTACCGCACCGCGCTCATGGTGCTCGCCGGCGTCGTCGCCGTCGCCGCGGCGCTGGCGATCGGCGTCGCCGGGAAGCCGCAGGCGGTGCACGGCGAGG
Source organism: Sphingomonadaceae bacterium (assembly GCA_019454625.1). Taxonomy (GTDB): domain Bacteria; phylum Pseudomonadota; class Alphaproteobacteria; order Sphingomonadales; family Sphingomonadaceae; genus Sphingosinicella. The sequence continues at coordinate 755 of JACFNY010000169.1, read as the reverse complement.
GTCCCGACCAGCCGCTCGGAAGTGCCCTTGCCGAGGCGGCCTCCAACCGCAGCTTCCAGCTGCTGACCGCGGGCTTCTTCGTCTGCGGTTTCCACATCGCGTTCATAGCCACCCACTTCCCCGCCTATCTCGCCGACATGGGCCTCGGCGCGTCGATCGGCGCGACGGTGCTGGCGCTCGTCGGCCTGTTCAACATCTTCGGCTCCTACGTCTTCGGCCTCTGGGGCGACCATGCGCCGAAGAAGCTGCTGCTGAGCGGCCTCTACGCGGCGCGCGGCTTCATCATCGTCGTCTACCTGCTGCTGCCGGTTTCACCCGCCTCGACTCTGGTCTTCGCGGCGGCGATGGGCTTCCTCTGGCTCGGCACCGTGCCGCTGACGAGCGGCCTCATCGGGCAGATCTTCGGCGTGCGTTATCTCTCCACGCTCTACGGCATCGTGTTCCTCAGCCATCAGGTCGGCAGCTTCTTCGGCGCGTGGATGTCCGGCGCGCTCTACGACCTCTCCGGCAGCTACGACGCCGCGTGGGGCGCCTCGCTCGCGCTCGCGGTGATCGCCGCGCTGCTGCACCTGCCGATCCGCGCCGTTCCGGTCGCGCGGTTGCAGCCCGCATGACCCGCCGCGCGCATCTCCTCGCAGTCGCGCTCGGCGTGCTGGCAGCTGCCGGCGGCTGGGCGCTCTGGGAGAGCGAGGGCGCCATGCTCTGGCTCGCGGGATTTTCCAGCCTGTGCGGCTGATCGGCTTGCGCCCGCGCGC
>JACFNY010000168.1 GCA_019454625.1 Sphingomonadaceae bacterium | reverse complement strand
CATCGCGGCCTGACGCCGCTGCAACCGTGACGACGCTCGCCATCACCGGCGGAACCGGCTTCGTGGGCACGAAGCTGATCGACCTCGCGCTTGAAAAGGGCCATGCGGTCCGCGCTCTCGCCCGCCGCGCGCAGCCTGCGCGAGACGGCCTCGAATGGGTCGCAGGCGACCTTGCGAACACCGATGCGCTCGCCCGCCTCGTCGAAGGCGCCGATGCGGTGATCCATGTCGCGGGCGTCATCAACGCCCGCACGCCGCTGGAATTCGCCGCGGGCAACATCGAAGGCACGCGGGCGATGCTGGACGCGAGCCGGGGCGTGCCGCGCTTCGTGCATGTCTCCTCGCTCGCCGCGCGCGAACCGGCGCTCTCCATCTACGGCAACACCAAGGCCGCCGCCGACGCGCTCGTGGAAACCGCGCGCCCCGATGCCGCGATCGTGCGTCCGCCCGCCGTCTATGGCCCCGGCGACCGTGAGACGGCGAGCGTCTACAAGCTCGTCGCGCGCGGCTGGGCGCTGCTGCCGGGCAGCGGTCGCTTCTCCATCGTCGAGGTTTCCGACCTCGCCTGCGCCCTCCTCGCGCTCGCCGGGAACCCGGCGCCGCGCGGCATCTTCGAGATCGACGATGCGACCCCCGGCGGCCTCAGCCACCGCGAGATGGCCGCGCACATCGCCGCCGCGCTCGGCAAGACGCCGACCTACGTGCCGCTGCCGCCCGCCGCCCTGACGCTCGGCGCCGCCATCGACACGCTCGGCGCGAAGCTCGCCGGACGCCTGCCCGCGCTCAGCTTCGACCGCGCCCGTTACCTCGCGCATCCGGACTGGGTGGCGGACAGCGCCGCGCTGAGGGGGCTCGGCATCTGGGCACCCGAGGTCTCCGCCGCCGAGGGCATCGCGCGCACGGCGGAATGGTACAGGAATGCGGGCTGGATTTAGGCCGCTTCCCCGCCTATCCCCTGCCACAATCTGTTGGCATCGAGCCGCAACGACATTTCAGGACACACGCATGGCGCACACACGCGACACCGTTCTTCCGAAGCTGATCGAGCTGATCGAGCCCGTGAACCGCAAGGGGATTGCGCTCACCGCCGACACGAGCTTCGCGAGCGACCTCGAGCTGGACTCGCTCACCGTGATGGACCTCGTCGCCAACATCGAGGACGAGTACGACATCATCCTGCCGATGAACCTGCTTCCCGAGCTGGAAACGATCGGCCAGCTCGCCGACGCCGTCGTCAAGATCGTGAACGGCTGAGGCGGACGATGGGCGACCTCTTCGACAAGTTCGATCCCATCATCGCCGAGAAGGCGGCGCTGCTGGCGACGGGGGTCAACGACCCGTTCAACCTCGTCATGGAAAAGGTCCATTCCCCCACCGAAGCCACGGTGAACGGGCGCGAGACCATCCTCGTCGGCACCTACAACTACATGGGCATGACCTTCGACCCGGACGTGATCGCGGCGGGCAAGCAGGCGCTCGACGAATACGGCGCCGGCACGACCGGCAGCCGTGTGCTGAACGGCACCTATCAGGGCCACCGCGAGGTCGAGGAGGCACTGAAGGACTTCTACGGCACTGCCCACGCGATGGTGTTCTCCACCGGCTATCAGGCGAACCTCGGCCTGATGGCGACGATGGCGGCACGCGGCGAGTACATTGTCCTCGATGCCGACAGCCACGCCTCGATCTACGACGGCTGCGCGATGGGCAACGCCGACATCGTGCGCTTCCGCCACAACAGCGTCGAGGACCTCGACAAGCGCCTCGGGCGGCTTCCGGCGGAGGCCGGCAAGCTCGTCGTCCTCGAAGGCGTCTATTCGATGCTCGGCGACATCGCACCACTGAAAGAGATGGTCGCGGTCGCGAAGAAGCACGGCGCCATGATCGTCGTCGACGAAGCGCACGGCATGGGCTTCTTCGGCCCCAACGGGCGCGGCGTCTACGAGGCGGCGGGCGTCGAGGCGGACGTGGATTTCGTCGTCGGCACCTTCTCGAAATCGGTCGGCACGGTCGGCGGCTTCGTCGTCTCCAACCACCCGAAGTTCGAGGTGCTGCGCCTCGTCTGCCGCCCCTACGTGTTCACCGCCTCGCTGCCGCCGAGCGTCGTCGCCACGGCGGCGGCATCGATCCGCAAGCTGAAGCGCGCGGAGGGCAAGCGCCAGCACCTGTGGGAAAACAGCCGCAAGCTGCATTCCGGCCTCAAGGCGAAGGGCTTCAAAATCGCGACCGAGACCGCGGAAAGCGCCATCATCGCGGTGCTGATGCCGGGTCAGGAAGCCTGCGCGCGCATGTGGAGCGCGCTCATCGAGCTCGGCGTCTACGTCAACATGGCGCGCCCGCCCGCGACGCCCGCGGGCATGTTCCTGCTGCGCTGCTCGCTCTGCGCCGAGCACCGCGCGGAGCAGGTGGACATCATCATCGACCGCTTCGTGAAGGCGGCCGGGATCGCCGGGATTCCGCTCGAAGTCTGATCTAGCGCACCGCGCCCTTGCGGATCAGCCGGGGCAGCAAGACGAGCCCGGCGAGTATGGGAAAACGCCGGTGCCACGGCTTCACGACGATGCCCGCGCCGGAGTGCCGGTTCACCTTCCACGCGATGTAGTCGACGCCGCCCTTGAAGGTGAAGCTGGCCTTCGCGAGCCGCAGCACGGAGAGCCATTTGCCCCGGCGGCGCAGCCTCGCCCACACGCGCTCACCCGCCGCGCGGTCGGCATTCGCGCGGAAATGGACCATGCCGCCGCGCACCTCCGCCGCGAGATCGCTGTCGGCGATGGCGGGTGCGGTGAAGGCCGCATAGCGCGCTGGGTCGGTTTCGAAGATCGACTGGCCGCGCCCTGCCCGCTCCGACCGGAGTTCGGCGGCGTAGGTCAGCGCGAAGGCGCCGGTCCAGAGCGCCTCGACACCAAGCGCGTCGTCGAGCATCGGCCGCGCCGTTCCCAGCAGCGTCGGCGCCGCTGCGGCAACGGCGCGGATGACGCGCGCCCGCGCCGCATCCCCCCGCACCCACACCAGCCGCGAGGGCTGCGCGAACCGCGCCCACACCGAGACGTTGTCGCACGCGGGCGAGCAGGCGTGCGCGAAGTCCTCGACCGTCATCACCGCGAACTTGGCGCGCAGGCCTTCGTGCTCGGCGTAAAAGACGTTGGGCGGAATCAAGCGGTTGGCGGTTGCCATCCAGCGGCGCGTGTAGGCGCGGTCGTAGGAATCGACGAGCAGGTAGAAATCGAGAAGCGAATCCGAGAGGTCTTCGCTCCTGAGGCACGATCCGTAGAACAGCACCGCCTGCGCCGCGCCGCCGCAGCGCCCGACGATCGCCTTCGCGAAATCGGCGACTTCGGCGGCGACGGGCGTTTCCAGCTCGGCCGCAACGAGCGGCACGAGCGCCGTCATGCCGCGAGGCTGAGGAAGGAAACCGGCGCGGTCGGCGTCAGGACGATCGAATGGCCCTCGCCCGCCTCGTAAAGCTCGCCGTCGAGGATGACGCTGGCGCGCTTGCCCTCGATGCGGATCTCGTCGCCGCGGCGCAGGTGCAGCCCGCTGAAGCGCGCGCTGCCGAGCCGCCCGGCGAGCGCGGACACCAGCGCCTTCAGCACTGTGGTACGCCGCTGCTCGATGGCCATCAGCTTCAGGGGACCGCTGCGGTCGCTGAACGGCGTGGCGAAATTGAGCAGCAGCCGTTCGAGCGTCGTCACCATCAGCACGAGGAAACTGCCTTCGACCGGTACGCCGTCGCGTTGCAGGGACACCCGCATCGGGCTCGGCCGCACCGGGTTCCAGCGCGCGCCCGCGCCGACGAGCACGCTCGCGATGACCACGAAGGTGGCGATCAGGTGGCTCACCCAGTTCGGCAGGCCGAGCGGATAAATCTTGTTGCGGCAGAACAGGATGGCCTCGGCGAGCCCCGCGCCGCCGAGGAACATGCCGAACACGGGGCGCGCCGCGATGCCGTCGCTGAGCGCGATGAGCTGCCGCGCAACCACGTGCGGGTCGACGCCCGTCTCGACGATCTTGAGGATGTTCGACAGCGCCTCGACCGGATTGGCGCCCGCGCCGAGATCGAGCGCGATGAGGTTGGTCTTGCCGTTCGGCAGCACCGCGAGCGGCGGCACCGCATCCTTGAAATGATGGCCGTTGTAGATCTCGGTCAGCGCCGCCTGCACGGTGCCGTCGCCGCCGTTGATGACGAGCACGGCGGGCTTCACGCGCGCGATCATGGCGAGCGCGTCGGGCACTTCGGAAATGTCCCCCACCTCGTAGTGGAAGATGTTCGGATGCTGCGCCACGAACTCCCGGATGCGCGGCAGAACGGCCTTGTTGCCGGTCGAGCGCGGATTGGAAAGGAGCGCGACGCAGGCCATGTCAGTCGCGCCGTGCCACAAGGGGCTTCACGGACAGCAGCCCCTGCCGGTAGTTCAGGATCACGTCCACGACCGTCACGCCGCCGCGCGCGACGAACATCGCGTCCTCATAGTCGGGCTTCGACAGGCCGAGCTTCGGGTTGCCCGAAAAGCCGACGCCGTCCTTCGAGACGGAAAGCTTGCCGTTCATGTCGCGGTCGTGGAGCACCGCCATCGAGAACTCGCCGAAACGCGGCAGCGCCATGCAGACGTTCATGTCGCCGGACGCCGTCGTCGGCAGCTCGATACGCTTCAGCTTCTTGCCGGAGGCGAGGAACTCGTCGGGATTGTCGCTGTAGAGCTGGACGCGGAGGTTGCCGACGCGGTCCTTGAAGCCGTAGATGCGCACAAGCGCAGCCGGGCCGCGCGCGCCGGGCGCGCAGGCGGCGGCTTCGGGGCCGATGATCTCTTGGGCGGCCGCGGGCGCCGGGAATGCGCCGAGAACCGCCGTTGCCGCGACGAGCGAACGGATCAGCCCCCGGAAAGACGCATTTGAACGCTTCAGCACCATGAGCCTCCTCGATCTTCCCCCTTTTCGAATCACCAATTTGTTGATGCATCCCTGTCTCACCGTGGTATCGGGTCCGCTTGCGGCCAAAATTTGACCAAGGATCGACAAAACCAAGAGATGCTGGCCCGGTTCGACAGGTACATGGCGCGGCTGATCGCAGTGCCGCTGTTCGCGACGCTGATGATCGCGGCCATGCTGCTATTGCTGGAGAAGATGCTGAAACTGTTCGACTTCGTGGTCAACGAAGGCGGGCCGGCGTCGGTCGTCTGGAGGATGCTCGGCAACCTCATTCCGCAATATCTCGGCCTCGGCATCCCC
>JACFNY010000167.1 GCA_019454625.1 Sphingomonadaceae bacterium | reverse complement strand
CGGGCGAGCCCAAGCCCTATGAGATCGTCGGCCTCGCGCCTGCGGGCAGCCTCGCCGCGAGCGGCGCGGACATGGCGAAGTTCATGATCGCGCACCTCGCAGACGGTGGCCCGCTGCTGTCGCCGGAAACGGCGAAGCTGATGCACACGACGACGCTCACCATCCTGCCCCCGCTGAACCGCATGGCGCTCGGCTTCTACGAGCAGCGGATCAACGGCCAGACGGCGATCGCGCACGGCGGCGACACGCAGTGGTTCCATTCCAACCTCGTGCTGTTCCCGAAGGAGAACGTCGGCCTGTTCATCTCGATGAACAGCTCGGGCAAGGAAGGGGTTACGGGTCCGATCCGCAACACCCTGTTCGAAGGGTTCGCCGACCGCTACTTCCCGCTCGAACGCACGATCAAGGCCGGCGTGGACGAAAAGACCGCGGCCGAGCACGCGAAGATGCTGGCGGGCACCTACATCAGTTCGCGGCGCGCGGAATCGAGCTTCATGAAGGCGCTCGAGCTCGCGGGCGGCATGAAGATCGGCCTTGACGCCAAGGGCAATCTCGTCCTGCCGTTCAAGAACACCGGCGGCGAGCAGTCGAAGTGGGTGGAAACCGCGCCCTTCGTCTGGGAAGAGGTCGGCGGTCACGGCCGCATGGCGGCGAAGCTCGTGGACGGCAAGGTCGACTGGGTCAGCATCGACGCCATATCGGCGATCATGATGCTGCAGCGCCCGGCGTGGTACGCCTCGCCCGGCTGGCTGACGCCCGGCGTGCTTGCGGGCCTCGCGGTCCTTGGCCTCACCGCCCTGTCGTGGCCGATCGGCGCCGTCGTGCGCCGCCGCTACGGCGCGCAGCTGCCCTTCACGGGCAAGGACCTCAAGGTCTTCCGCCTCGTCCGCGGCTTCGCGGCGGCGGTGACCGCGGTGCTCATCGGCTGGGCGGTGACGCTCGTCTCGATGATGGGGGACTTCCACCTGCTCGGCGGCGCGATGGACTGGGCGGTGTATCTGCTCCAGATCGTCGGCACGATCGCCTTCATCGGCATGGTCGCCGTGGCGGCGTGGAGCCTGCTGCTCGTCTGGACGGGGCGTCGCGGCTGGTTCTCGAAACTGTGGAGCATCCTCGTGCTTCTCGCCGCGCTCGTGATCCTCTGGGCCGCGTTCGCCTTCCATCTCATCAGCTTCGGAGTCCAGTTCTGATGCCGGTTCTTGAAAAGCTTTCGCTGGATGTCGCGGTCGAGGCCCTGCCTCTGGCGAAACCGTTCAGGATTTCGGGACACGTCTTCACCGAGTCCTCCGTGGTCGTCGTCACGCTTTCCGATGGCGTCTACACGGGGCGCGGCGAGGCCTCCGGCGTCTACTACCTCGGCGACGATGTCGGCGCGATGCGCGCCGCCATCGAAGCCGCCCGGCCGGAAATCGAGCGCGGCATCGACCGCGCTCGTCTTCTGGAGGTGATGCCCGCGGGCGGCGGCCGTAACGCCGTCGATTGCGCGCTGTGGGAGCTGGAGGCGAAGCGCACCGGCCGCAGCATCTGGGACATCGCCGGGCTGGAAGCGCCGCGCGCGCTGCTCACCACCTTCACGCTCGGCGCCGACGACCCGGCCGTGATGGCCGAGACGGCCACGGGCGCCTACGCGCAGGCGCGCGCGCTGAAGCTCAAGCTCACCGGCGACCTCGCGCTCGACATCGCGCGCGTCCGCGCCGTCCGCGCCGCACGGCCGGACTGCTGGATGGGCGTCGACGCCAACCAGGGCTTCGGTATCGCCGATCTTTCGGCGCTCGTCGAAGTGCTCGTCGAGACGGACGTCAAGCTGCTCGAACAGCCGCTGCGGCGCGGCGCGGAAGCGGACCTCGACGGCTTCGAATGCCCGATCCCGATCGCGGCGGACGAGAGCGCGCTGACGCTCGCCGACGTCCCCGGCCTCGTCGGGCGGTTCGACGTCGTCAACATCAAGCTCGACAAGTGCGGCGGGCTCACCGAGGGCCTCGCCATGGCGGCGAAGGCGCGCGAGCTCGGCCTTGACGTGATGGTCGGCAACATGGTCGGCAGCAGCCTCGCGATGGGGCCTGCCTTCGTGCTCGGCCAGCTCTGCGACGTCGTCGATCTCGACGGGCCGATCTTCCTTGCGGCGGACCGCAAGCCGGGGGTCGTCTACAAGGACGGCAAGGTCTGGTGCCCCGACGACGTCTGGGGCCTCGCCGCCTGAGATTTTTCAGTTGAGATTTTCCGGATACCGGGGGGATTTGTTGCGATGAAAATTGTTCTTCCGGCCCTGCTGGCTGCCGCTGCGATCGCACCGGCGTCGGCGGCGCCCGCCGACGATGCGGCCACCTATGTGCAGGCCGGGCGCCTGCTCGCCGATCCCGGCACCGGCCGGGTCGAAACCGAAAAGACCATCGTCGTCCGCGGCGGCCGCGTCGCCGAAATCCGCGACGGCTATGTCGGCGAGGGCAAGGTCGTCGATCTTCGTGATGCTTTCGTGATGCCGGGCTTCATCGACAGCCACGTCCATATCACCGGCGAATCCAACCCGAACGAGCGCAACGACGCGCTCACCAAGTCGGCGACGGATTCGGCGTTCGACGGCGTCGTCTACGCCGAGCGCACGCTGCGCGCCGGGTTCACGACCGTGATCGACCTCGGCGGCGAGCCGGAAGCCATCTACGGCCTCCGCAACGCGATCGCGGCGGGCAAGGTCGAAGGGCCGCGCATCATCGCGGCGGGCGGCGTCGCGGCGCACGGCGGCCACGGCGACATCCACGGCTATCGGCAGGAGATTCTCGATCTCTACCGCTCGCCGACCTTGTGCTCCGGCGCGGACGACTGCGCGCGCGCCGTGCGGCAGGCCGTGCAGAGCGGCGCCGACGTCATCAAGACCGCCTCCACGGGCGGCGTGATGTCCAACACCGCCGCCGGGCTCGGCCAGCAGATGAGCGATGCCGAACTCGCCTCGCTCGTCGAGACCGCGCACAGGCTCGGCCGCAAGGTCGCGGCGCACGCCCACGGCACGGATGGCGTCAATGCCGCGCTGCGCGCCGGCGTCGATTCCGTCGAGCACGGCACGTACCTCGACGCGGAATCGATCCGGCTGTTCAAGGCGAAGGGCAGCTATCTCGTGCCGACGCTGCTCGCCGGGGACACGGTGAAACAGCGCGCCGAGACGGCGGAGTGGATGCCTGCGCCGGTGCGCGCCAAGGCGCGGCAGGTCGGCCCGCTGATGATCGACGCGCTGCGCCGCGCGCACAAGGCGGGCGTGAAGATCGCGTTCGGCACCGATTCCGGCGTTTCCGCCCACGGCGACAACGCGAAGGAGTTCGCGCTGATGGTGGAGGCGGGGATGACCCCGATCGAAACCATTCGCGCCGCCACGGTCTGGGCGGCGGACCACGCCGGGCTCACGAACGAGATCGGCACGCTCGCGCCCGGCAAGGCCGCGGACATCGTGGCCGTGAGAGGCGATCCGCTCACCAATATCCGGGCGCTGGAGGCCACGGCCTTCGTGATGAAAGGCGGCGCCGTCGCCAAGGCCCCGCAATGACGGTGCCGGGATCGCAGATTGACAATTTTCCGATCAGGATTGATAGTCCTGATCAGGATAATCCATAACCAGACAGGGAGAGAGGCGATGGCTGCATTGCCCGGGGTTTCGCGGCGACAGCTGCTCGGTGGTGCGGTGGCGGCCGCGGCCGTGACCGGTTTTCCGATGATCAACGCGGGCATGTTCCGCGCGCACGCCGCGGCGGCGAAGACCTATTCGAAGCGGGCCGTCGATCTCGTCAAGCAGTCGCTCGTCATCGACATGCTCGCGCCGCTCAAGATTGATTTCCGGCCCGAATATTACGCGAGCCCGCTCAGCGATAAGGACGCCGCCGATTTCCGCGCGAGCGGCATCACCGGCTTCCACAACGCGGTCGGCACGGGCGGTCCGGAGGCCTATTCGCAAACGCTGGCGTGGATCGCCGCATGGCAGGGCTTCGCGGGCCGCAACGCCCACGTGTTCTCGCTCGTCGGCAAGGCCGAGGACCTCGACCGCGCCAAGCACGAGGGCAAGTGCGCCGTCATCATGGGCGTCCAGAACTCCGAGCACTTCCGCAAGCCGGAAGACGTGAAGATGTTCTACGAGATCGGCCAGCGCTGCTCGCAGCTCACCTACAATGCCCAGAACCTGCTCGGCTCGGGCAGCACCGAGCGCGTCGACGGCGGCGTCACCGATTTCGGCGCCGCGATCATCAAGGCGATGAACGACGTCGGTATGCTGGTGGACGTCTCGCATTGCGGCGACCGCACCACGCTCGACGCCATCGCCATTTCGCCCAAGCCGATCGCGATCACGCACAGCAACTGCCGCGCGCTCGTCGATCACCCGCGCGTCAAGACCGACGAGGCGATCAAGGCGCTCGGCGCCAAGGGCGGCGTGATGGGCATCACCGGCGTGCGCATGTTCGTCAGCGCCAAGGAGCCGACGACGATCGCGAACATGGTCGATCATATCGACCATGTCGTGAAGCTGATCGGCGTCGATCACGTCGGCATCGGGTCGGACGCCGATCTCAACGGCTACGACGACATGCCTCCCGACCAGTACAAGATGCTGAAGGCGGGTTACAAGGAGAGCTACGCGTTCCGCGACAAGATCGACACGGACGGCTTCGATCATCCGATGAAGACCTACGACCTCGTCGAGGAACTCATTCGCCGCAAGTATTCGAACGAGAACATCACCGCCATCCTCGGAGGGAATTTCAGGCGGCTGCTGGGGGCGACCTGGGCATGAGGCCCGGGCGCGGGATCGGCGTCGCGCCCGATCTTTCCTTCTAGACACGAGAAACTGACGGGTATCCATGCACATGTCGTCTTTCCCCGGAAACGCCCGGTTGCGGCTTCCAACCCCCTATCTTTTATTTTTGGGAGATGTTGTTGAGAGCGGTTACGCGAAGACGGCGTTTGGTTTGCGTGACTGGGCTGGCGAGAAGTGCGTTGGGGAGTACCGTCTTGCGGCGGGGACGGTGACGGCGGGTCTTCCTGTGCTGACGCCTTCGGAAGGCTATGCGAAGGGTGCGCGTTCGCTGGTGATCGGTGTTGCGCCGGGGGGCGGGGGCATTGCGGCGTCGTGGGTGCCTGCGCTGGTCGAGGCGCTGGAGGCGGGTCTCGACATCGTCAGCGGGATGCACGTGCGGCTCGGCGAGGTTCCGGAGCTTGCCGCGGCTGCGGAGAAGCACGGCCGCCGCCTGATCG
>JACFNY010000166.1 GCA_019454625.1 Sphingomonadaceae bacterium | reverse complement strand
TCGCGCGCACCGAGTGGTACCGCGAGGGCCGCGTGCCGCTGCACACGCTGCGCGCGAACGTCGACTACGCGGAAGGCGAGGCACACACGGCTTACGGCGTCTGCGGCGTCAAGGTCTGGATCTTCAAGGGCGAGATCCTCGACCACGACCCGCTCGCGCAGGACCGGATCATGATGGATGCACAGACGTCGGGAGTCCGGCCGGCGCGGTAAGGTCCTCGGACCATATCAGCGTCGCCTGATCGAGGACCGATTCCTGTCAGAAGGCGATAGAAAATGTTGCAACCGAAACGCACCAAGTTCCGCAAGGCCCACAAGGGCCGCATTCACGGCAACGCCAAGGGCGGCACCGAGCTCAACTTCGGCGCCTACGGCCTGAAGGCGATGGAGCCGGAGCGCGTCACCGCGCGCCAGATCGAATCCGCGCGCCGCGCCATCACGCGCCACATCAAGCGCCAGGGCCGCCTCTGGATCCGCATCTTCCCGGACGTGCCGGTCTCCCGCAAGCCTGCCGAGGTCCGCATGGGCTCGGGCAAGGGCGCGCCGGAATACTGGGTCGCCCGCGTGAAGCCGGGCCGCGTGATGTTCGAGCTCGACGGCGTCAGCTACGAGGTCGCCGCCGGCGCCTTCGAGCGCGCCGCCGCGAAGCTCCCGATCAAGACGAAGCTGATCGCTCGTCTTGGCGACCAGCACTAGGGAAGGGATGCAGCCATGAAGCACGCAGACCTCAAGACCAAGACCGACGACCAGCTCTCCGCCGAGCTCGCGCAGCTGAAGAAGGAGCAGTTCAACCTGCGCTTCCAGGCGGCGACCGGCCAGCTGGAGAAGGCGAGCCGTGTGCGTGAGGTGCGCCGCACCTTCGCGCGTATCCGGACGCTGCAGAACGAACGCGGCCGCGCCGGCGCCGCTGCCGAAGCCTGAAGGGAATAACGATGCCGAAACGCGTCCTCGTCGGGCAGGTAGTCTCCGACAAGACCGACAAGACGGTGGTTGTGAAGGTCGAACGCCGGGTCCAGCACCCGCTGTACGGCAAGATCATCCGCCGCTCGAAGAAGTATCACGCGCACGACGAAGCCAATGCCTACAAGGCCGGCGACACCGTGCGGATCGAGGAATGTGCGCCGATCTCCAAGCTGAAGACGTGGCGCGTCACGGAAAAGGTGAGCTGACATGATCCAGATGCAGACGAACCTCGACGTCGCGGACAACAGCGGCGCGAAAAGGGTGCAGTGCATCAAGGTGCTCGGCGGTTCGAAGCGCCGCTTCGCCACCGTGGGCGACGTGATCGTCGTCTCGGTGAAGGAAGCCGCGCCGCGCGGCCGCGTGAAGAAGGGCGACGTGCACCGCGCCGTCGTTGTTCGCACCGCGAAGGACATCCGCCGCGCCGACGGCACGGTGATCCGCTTCGATTCGAACGCGGCCGTGCTCATCAACAAGAGCGAGGAGCCGATCGGCACCCGCATCTTCGGGCCGGTGGTGCGCGAGCTGCGCGCCAAGAAGCACATGAAGATCATCAGCCTTGCGCCGGAGGTCCTCTAAATGTCCGCAGCGAAGATTAAGAAGGGCGACCGCGTCGTGGTCCTGTCCGGCAAGGACAAGGGCAAGCACGGCGATGTCGTGAAGTCGCTCCCGAAGGACGGCAAGGTCGTCGTGTCGGGGATCAACGTCGTCGTCCGCCACGTGAAGCCGAGCCAGGCGAATCCGCAGGGCGGGCTGGAGCGTCGCGAGGCGCCGATCCACGTGTCCAAGGTGGCGCTCGAGGATCCGAAGACCGGCAAGCCGACGCGCGTCGGTTTCCGTATCGAGAAAGACGGCAGCAAGGTGCGTGTCGCCAGGCGGTCGGGTGAGGTGATCAATGGCTAAGGCAGAACGCGTGAAGCCGCGCCTTCAGAAGGTGTACGAAGAGAAGGTGCGCGCAGAGCTCACCGAGCGCTTCGGCTACAGGAACGCGATGGAAGTCCCGGGCATCGAGAAGATCGTGCTCAACATGGGCGTGGGCGACGCGACGCAGGACAAGAAGCGCATCGACGCGGCGCTCGCCGAGATGATGCAGATCGCCGGCCAGCGTCCGGTCGTCACCAAGGCCCGCACGTCGATCGCGCAGTTCAAGCTGCGCGAGGGGATGCCGATCGGCGTCAAGGTGACGCTGCGCGCGGACCGCATGTGGGAATTCCTCGATCGCCTGATCAACATCGCGCTGCCGCGCGTGCGCGACTTCCGGGGCGTGAACCCGAAGTCGTTCGACGGCCGCGGCAACTACGCGATGGGCATCAAGGAACAGATCGTGTTCCCCGAGATCAACTATGACCAGGTCGAGAAGGTCCGGGGCATGGACGTGATCATCACCACCACCGCGAAGACGGACGAGGAAGGCCGCGAGCTGCTGCGTGCGCTCAACATGCCCTTCACCGACCGCGACGAAACCCAGAAGGCCGCGTAAGCGGCCGCCAGAGGAGCTGAACTTAAGTCATGGCGAAACTGAGTTCGATCAACAAGAACGAGCGTCGCAAGAAGCTCGTGAAGCAATATGCGGGCAGGTATGCCCGCCTGAAGGCGATCGCGAACGACGAGAGCAGGGACGAGACGGAGCGCCTGATGGCGCGCCTGAAGCTTGCCGAGATCCCGCGCAACGCAAACCCGACGCGGGTGCGCAACCGGTGCGAGCTCACCGGCCGTTCGCGCGCCTATTACCGCAAATTCCGCTTGAGCCGCATCATGCTCCGGGAACTGGCCAACAAGGGCCTGATCCCGGGTGTGACGAAGTCGAGCTGGTAAGGAAAGGATCGATCCCATGTCGATGACCGATCCGCTGGGCGATATGCTGACCCGCATCCGCAATGGTCAGCAGGCCCGCAAGGACTCTGTTCTCACCCCGGCCTCCAAGCTGCGCAGCCACGTCCTCGATGTGCTGCAGCGTGAAGGCTTCATCCGCGGCTATGCCGCGACCGACACCGGCCAGGCGCTGCGCGAGATCCGTATTGATCTCAAGTATTTCGAAGGCCAGCCGGCGATCCAGCACCTGCAGCGCGTCTCGAAGCCGGGCCGCCGCGTCTATTCGGGCGCGAAGGACCTGCCGCGCGTGCGCAACGGGCTCGGCATCACCATCGTCTCGACGCCGAAGGGCGTTCTCTCCGACGCGGAAGCGCGCGAGCAGAACGTCGGCGGCGAAGTGCTCTGCCAGGTCTTCTAGGGGTAACGCGATGTCACGCATTGGAAAAAGACCCGTGAGCGTGCCCGCCGGCGTCACCGCGACGCTGGCCGGCGGCCGGCTCTCCGTGAAGGGTCCGAAGGGTGAGCTCAGCATCGTCACGCACGACGACATCAGCTACACCGTCGAGGATGGCCGCATCGCGGTCGCTCCGGCGAACGCCTCGCGGCGCGCCCGTGACTTCTGGGGTATGCAGCGCACGCTCGTGCAGAACCTGGTGACCGGCGTCACCGAGGGCTTCACGAAGACGCTGGAGATCAGCGGCGTCGGCTACCGCGCGAACGCGCAGGGCAAGACGCTGAAGCTGCAGCTCGGCTACAGCCACGATGTCGACTTCGAGGTCCCGGAAGGCATCACGGTGAAGACGCCCGACCAGACCACGGTCGAGATCTCGGGCATCGACCGGCAGCAGGTCGGGCAGGTCGCCGCCGAGATCCGCCGCTGGCGCAAGCCCGAGCCGTACAAGGGCAAGGGCATCAAGTACCGCGGCGAGTTCATCTTCCGCAAAGAAGGCAAGAAGAAGTAGCGATGGGCAAGAAACTCACACCATTCGAGCAGCGCCGCCGCCGCGTGCGGACGGGGCTTCGGCTGAAGGCCGGGACGCGTCCCCGCCTGTCGGTGCACCGCTCGTCGCAGCACATCTACGCGCAGATCATCGACGACGCCGCGGGCAAGACGCTCGCGTCGGCCTCGACGCTCGACAAGGGCGTGAAGGGCAAGACCGGCGCGACCGTCGACGCGGCGAGCGCAGTCGGCAAGCGTCTTGCCGAGCGCGCGAAGGCCGCGGGCGTGACGCAGGTTGTTTTCGATCGTGGCGGCTTCCTGTTCCACGGCCGGGTGAAAGCGCTCGCCGAGGCGGCGCGCGAAGGCGGATTGGAGTTCTAGTATGGCTGACGAAACCCAGATCGACGCCCCCGAGGCGGAAGCCGTCGAGACCGAGGGCCGCGGTCGTCGCGGCCGCGGCGGGCAGGGCCGCGATGGCGGACGCGGGCGTCGCGACGATCGCGGCGGCCGCGGCAACCGCCGCGAGGCGCGCCAGGAGCCGGGCGAGGAGCTGATCGAGAAGCTCGTCCACATCAACCGCGTCTCGAAGACGGTGAAGGGCGGCAAGCGCTTCGGCTTCGCGGCGCTCGTCGTCGTCGGCGACGGCAAGGGCCGCGTTGGCTTCGGCCACGGCAAGGCCCGCGAGGTGCCGGAGGCGATCTCGAAGGGCACCGCCGCCGCCAAGAAGGCGATGGTCCGCGTGCCGCTGCGCGACGGCCGCACGCTGCACCACGACGGCTTCGGCCACTTCGGCGCGGGCAAGGTCTACGTGCGCTCCGCGCCGCAGGGCACCGGCATCATCGCCGGCGGTCCGATGCGCGCCGTGTTCGAAAGCCTCGGCGTCGCCGACGTCGTCACGAAGTCGGTCGGCACCAACAACCCCTACAACATGATCCGCGCGACCTTCGAGGCGCTGAAGGAGCAGGCGTCGCCGAAGGCGGTCGCCCAGCGCCGCGGCAAGAAGATCGCCGACCTCATCGGCCGCCGGGGCGATGTCTCCGGCGCGGCCGTGCAGGTCGAAGCCGACGCGGTCACGGAGTAAGTCATCATGGCGAAGATCAAGCTCAAGCAGGTGGGCTCGCCCATCCGCCGTACCAAAGACCAGCGCGCGACGCTCGTCGGCCTCGGCCTCAACAAGCTCCACCGCACGTCGGAGCTGGAGGACACCCCCGAGGTCCGCGGGATGCTCCGCAAGGTCCAGCACATGGTGCAGGTCATCGACTGAACGGGATTCGAAGGCCCTCTTCCCTTGCGGAAGGGGGCATCGAATTTTGCGCGACAATAGCGAAAGCGAGTGCACGACATGAAAATTCACGATCTCAAGGACAACAAGGGCGCCCGCAAGAGCCGCACGCGCGTCGCGCGCGGCATCGGCTCGGGCCTCGGCAAGACCGCGGGCCGCGGCCAGAAGGGCCAGACCAGCCGCTCGGGCGTCGCCATCAACGGCTTCGAGGGCGGCCAGATGCCGCTCCACATGCGTCTGCCGAAGCGTGGCTTCAACAACCCGTTCGCCAAGGACTA
>JACFNY010000165.1:2111-5282 GCA_019454625.1 Sphingomonadaceae bacterium | reverse complement strand
TCGGCTCCGGCAACCTCGGCGAGGACCTGCCGCTGCCCGCCATGATCGACGCGCGCTGGAAAAGCGGCACGGGCGACACGGCGGCGATCGGCGAGGCCGTCCGCGCGCTTGCCCCCACCGCGCGCATCGACACCCATGCCCAGTGGTTCCGTCCGCTCGCGGGCGTCGTCGCGGTGCTGAAATGGCTCGCGGTCGCGATCGGCGTGCTGGTCGTCGCCACGACTGCGGCGATCGTGGCGCTGTCCGTGCGCGCCGCGCTCAGCACGCACGGGCCGACGATCGAGACGCTGCACATCATGGGCGCGGAGGACCGCACCGTGGCGGCGCTGTTCGAGTACCGCTACGCCATACAGGGGCTGGCGGGCGGCATGGTCGGCGCGCTCGCCGGGGTCGCGGTCATCGTCTTCATCGGCAACCTTCTCGGCCAGTTCGGCGGCGGCCTCGCCGGGGAGATCGGCCTGTCGCCGCTCGGCTGGACGGCGCTTGCCGCCGTGCCGCTGCTCGTGGCGCTGCTCACGATCCTCACGGTGCGCATCACCGTGGGGCGCAGGCTGAAGCAGCAGCTATGACCTCGGTTCTGGTGCGCTCCGCCATGCTGCTCGCGCTCGCATGGATCGCAGGTTTCGTGTGGTTCGTGATGAGCCTGCCCGAACCCGCGCCCGACGACATCCGCACCGAGGGGATCGTGGTGCTCACGGGCGGCCCCGGCCGCATCGCGCGCGGCGTCGACCTGCTGCGCGCGGGCAAGGCGGACCGGCTGCTCATCTCGGGCGTCGACGCCAGCGTCCGGCCGATCGAGCTTGCCGTCGAGCTGAACGTCCCGGCGGACGTGTTCGAATGCTGCATTGATCTCGGCAAGCAGGCGGCGGACACGCGCGGCAACGGCGAGGAGATCGCCGCGTGGGTGCGGCAGCATAATTACAAGTCCGTGCGCCTCGTCACCTCGCAGTTCCACGTCGCGCGCGCGACGGCGGAGGTGCGCGCGCGCGCCGGCGCGGGTGTGCGGCTGGTGCCCGATGCCGTCCCCGCGCGCATGTCGGCGCGGGTGCTCGCGCTCGAATACAGCAAGTTCCTGTTCCGGCGCCTGCTGCTGCTGATGGGTGAGGCCTGATGGTCGTGTTGCGTTCGCTTGCCTTCGCCTTCGTCTTCTATGTCGTCGGCGCGCTTCTCGTGGTCGCCGCGGCGTTCGAGGCGCTGGTCTCGCGCCGCGCCGCGCACGACGGCGCGCGGCGCTGGTCGGCGTTCTTCCGGTGGGCGTCCTCGCGCATCGCGGGCGTGCGCCTCAAGGTCGTCGGCGTGGTGCCCAGCGGCCCGGTGATCGTCGCGATGAAGCATCAGGCGGCCTACGAGACGATGGCCGTGCCGCGCCTGTTCCGCTGGCCTGCCGTGGTGATGAAGGCGGAGCTGATGCGGATTCCCGTGTGGGGCTGGATCGCGCGCCGTCACGGCTCGATCCCCGTCGACCGGGATGCGTCCTCGGCGGCGATGCGCACGATGCTGCGCGTCGCCGAGCAGGCCGTGGCGGAAGGCCGCGAGATCGTGATTTTCCCGGAAGGAACGCGCACGCCGGTGGGAGAGTCGCCGCCGCTGAAGCCCGGCGTGTCGGGGCTCTACAAGCTGATGAAGCTGCCCGTCGTGCCGGTGGCGCTCGATTCGGGAACGCTTTGGCCGCGCCGCAGTTTCTGGAAGCAGCCCGGCACGATCACCATGCGCTTCGGCGAAGCGATTCCGGCCGGGCTCGACCGCAAGACGTTCGAGGCGCGGCTCCACGCCGCCATCAACGAGGAGCCGTGATGAGCCGCCTGCCGTTCTGGGTGCCGGTGCTGCCGCTGCTGCTCGGCCTCGTCGCCTATTGGCTGTACTGGCAGGGCGAGGCGAAAGCCTTCGGGGCGGTCGTCGCGGCGCGGATCGGCGTGCCCGTGGAGACCGCCGGTTTTCCGTACCGGATCGAGGCGCGCGCTGCGAATGTCGCGGTACGCCGCCAGACGCGCGAGCTTTCCGTCTCTGCGCACGCGGCGGGCATGGTCGTCAACCGCCAGCCGTGGCGCACCGGACATGTGGTGATTCAGGCCGAGGCACCCCGTCTCCAGATCGCGCTCACGCGGCTCACGGGTATGCGCCTCGATGTCGAGGCTCCCGCGATGCTGGCGAGTCTGCGCCGGCCGGGCGACACGCTCGAACGCCTGTCGATGCACTTCGAAACCGCGAAGGTCCGGCTGCCGCTCGCGGGCGGCCCCTTCGATGCGACGGACTTCGAGCTGCACCTGCGCGAGACGCCCGGCGGCGAACCGCAGGGCCGCTCCCCGACGCTGCCGGTTCAGGCCGAGGCGCGGATCGCGGGGACGCTGGACCGCGCTGGCGCGAGCCTCGGCATCGACATTCCGCTGTTCGTGACGGCGCGCGCGCGCATCGGCTCGCTCGACGGCTGGCGCGATGGCGGCACGATCGAGGTGAAAGGCGCGCAGCTTCTCGCCGAGGGCAAGCCGCTCGCGGACGTCGACGCCACGCTCGCGCCGCTGCCGGACGGCCGCGTCGCCGTTTCCGGCACGATCAGGAGCGAATGTCCGTTCACGGTGAAGGCGCTTCTCGAAGGCGCCGCCCCGGCGACGGAATACCGCGCACGGCGCCCCCGCACGATGACGCTCACCGGCGACAGCGCGGCGGGTTTCGCGGTCGGCGATCCCGAGGGGGCTAGCGGTGGTCCCGTCCGAAGTCAGGAGCCGCCGTGTCCTGTCCTGCGTCGATGATCGTGCGGCGGATGTCGCGCGTGCGCGTGAACAGGTTGAAGAGCGTGTCGCCGTCGCCCCAGCGGATCGCGCGCTGAAGCGCGGTCAGGTCCTCGGTGAAGCGCTGGAGGACTTCGAGCACGGCGTCCTTGTTGGCGAGGAACACGTCGCGCCACATCTGCGGATCGGACGCCGCGATGCGCGTGAAGTCGCGGAAGCCGCCCGCCGAGTACTTGATCACCTCGGAGCGCGTCACGCCCTCGAGGTCGGACGCGGTGCCGACGATCGAATAGGCGATGAGGTGGGGCAGGTGGCTCGTCACCGCCAGCACCAGGTCGTGGTGCTGCGGGTCCATCGTCTCCACCTTGCTGCCGAGGCGCCGCCAGAATTCGGCAAGCCGATCCGTTGCCGTCCCATCGGTGCCGGGGGTCGGCGTCAGGATGCA
>JACFNY010000165.1:0-2101 GCA_019454625.1 Sphingomonadaceae bacterium | reverse complement strand
TGCACCAGCGGCCGTGGAACAGCGCCGCGAAGCCCGCGTCCGGTCCCGATTTCTCGGTGCCCGCCACCGGGTGCGCCGGGATGAAGTGCGCGCGCTCCGGCACCAGCCCGGCAAGTGCCGCGACGCTTCCCTTCACCGATCCGACGTCGCTGACGACCGCGCCGTCGGCGAGGTCCTCGCGCATCTCCTCGATCACCGCGCCCATCTGTCCCACCGGCACGCACAGCACGACGAGGTCGGCGTCGATCACGGCCGCGCCGGGCGTGTCGGCGACATCGTCGACGAGGTCGAGGTCGTGGGCGCGCGCGCGGACCGCGGTGCTGCCGTCATAGCCGACGAGGCGCACCGTCGGCATGTGCAGCCGCACCGCGCGCGCGAGCGACGAGCCGATCAGCCCGAGCCCGATGACGGCGACGCGGGAGAAGGGCAGCATCAGGCGAGGAAGGCGCGCAGCGCCGCGATCACGGCCTGCGTTTCCTCGTCCGTGCCGATGGAGATGCGCAGCGCGTTGCCGAGGCCCTGGTTCGGCAGCCAGCGCGTCAGGAAGCCGCGCTCGGTGAGGTACGCGTTCGCCGCCTCCGCCGTGTGCGGGCCGGACTCGGGGAACGTCACCAGCACGAAGTTCGCCGCCGAAGGCACCGCGCGCAGCCCCTTGTTGCCGAGCGCCTCGACGGCCTCGACCAGCGCCGCGCGGTTGCGGGCGTTGTCGGCGCGGCACCGCGCCACCCAGTCCTGATCGGCGAGGGCCTCCACCGCGCCTGCAAGCCCGGCGCTCGTCACGTTGAACGGCCCGCGGATGCGGTTCACCATGTCGATGACGTCCGGCGCGCCGTAGGCCCAGCCGACCCGCTCCGCCGCGAGGCCGTAGATCTTCGAGAAGGTCCGCGTCATCACGACGTTGGGGTGCACGCGGGCGAGCGCGATGCCGTCGTCATAGCCGGGCTCCTCGACATATTCGGCATAGGCCGAGTCGATCACCAGCAGCACGTGCGGCGGCAGCCCGGCGTGCAGCCGCTCCACCTCGCTCTGCGCGATCAGCGTGCCGGTGGGGTTGTTGGGGTTGGCGAGGTAGACGATCTTCGTCCGCTCGGTGACGGCGGCGAGCAGCGCGTCGACATCGGCGGTGTAGTCGGTGTCGGGCGCCGCCACGGGCGTCGCGCCCGCGCGCTCGGCGGCGATCGGGTAGACCATGAAGCCGTGGCGCACGTAGAGCACCTCGTCGCCTAGCCCCGCGTAGGCGAGCGCGATGCACTGCAATATCTCGTCGGAGCCGGTGCCGCAGACGACGCGGTCCGCCTCGATGCCGTGCAGCGCGGCGATCGCCGCGCGCAGGTCGTGGCTGCTGCCGTCCGGGTAGCGGTTCGCCTTGCCGACCGCGGCGCGCATCGCCTCGATCGCCTTCGGGCTCGCGCCCAGCGGGTTCTCGTTCGAGGAGAGCTTCACGAGGCTGACGCCCGGCGCGGCCTTGGCGCGGCCCGGTACATAAGCCTCGATGGCGCTGATCCAGGGCTTTGCGGTGGGGGCCTCAGTCATCGTTTCTCGGGCTTCCTGCTCATGGGTCCAGACGGCACGCGCATTGGACGAAGCGGCGCGCGGTTGCAAGAGAAGCTGCTGCGAAAATCATATCACCCCTGAAACAACACATGAAACCAAACGCGCGATCCGCGCGTTGGCGGCGCATTGGGAACAACAGGGAGACATGCCGTGGATAAAGGCAGTCGCACCATTGTGGTCGTTGTCGCCGCGATCGTCCTGCTGGCCGTCGTGGGTTATGCGCTCGGTCTGTTCAACGTGGATGCGAGCGGCACCCTGAAGACGCCGGAAGTCAGCGTCACGGGCGGCGAGATACCCGAACTTCAGGTCGAAACCGGCGAGATAGACATCGGTACGGAAAAGGCATCGGTGCCGGTCCCCGAGGTCGACGTGAAGACGGACAATGTCGAGATCGACGTTCCGACGGTGGATATCAAGCCGGCCGGAGACGACGGCAGCGCCAGGCAGTAAGCCGGCTGCTGCCGTCGAGGGCCCCCGCCCGGATCCCCCACCCCCCGGGGGCACCATATTTAAGCCCCCCCTTGAGCCCCCCCAAACAGCCCGGCGC
>JACFNY010000164.1:4561-5282 GCA_019454625.1 Sphingomonadaceae bacterium | reverse complement strand
AGATCGTTCCAGCTATACTCGACGCGCTCGTCGGCCAGCGCCAGCGCATCGCGGTTCGCCGGATCAATCGCCTCTACCGTCACGGACATCGTGCATCCCTTTCAAAAACGGGTGAAGGCTCAGCCACGGACGCCGTCCGCGGCGAGCGCCTCGCGCCGGGCGATCGCCGGGCCGAGGTATCGGAGTGAGAGCCTGAGCGCGACAAGTGCGATGCCGGCCCCTGCGATAACGACGATGGCCAGCGAATCGCCCAGCCGGTCCTCGCTCGCGAACACGAAATCGGTGAGGGCGCCGACCACGGCCGGCCCGGCGCCCATGCCGAGCATCGTGAACACGAACATGAAGAAGGCGATCATCTGGCCGCGCACGGCGTTCGGCGCGAGCAGCGCGATCACCGAGGAGAGGTAGACCATGAACGGCACGGTGATGAACTGCACGACGCCATAGAGCGCGAGGAACACCCACGGGTTCGGCGTGAAGAACATGTAGAGGATCGCAGGCGCGAGCGCGAGGATCAGCCAGCCGTAGAAGCGCAGGTGCGCGTCCTTCATGCCGCGCGAGAACAACGTGTCGACGATCTTGCCGTTCACGACGAGCGAGGCGGCGGCGAGCAGGTTCATCAGGCTGAGCGCCGGTCCGTAGGCGACCGGTTCCCATCCGTATTCGCGGCCGATGAAGGTCGGCACCCACGCCGTCATCGAAAAGCCGCAGATCGCGAGCG
>JACFNY010000164.1:0-4551 GCA_019454625.1 Sphingomonadaceae bacterium | reverse complement strand
GAGAAGGCGATCAGCATCAGGCCGATGAGCTGCCAGTTGGCGCGCACGAAGGCGACGGTCGCGGCGACCGAGCCCGCCTTCGGATCGGCGCCGCCGAGATCGCGGCGCGCCGGTTCGCGGAAACTGAACAGCAGAAGCGCGAACAGGAATCCCGGCAGGCCGACGAGCATCATGACGATCTGCCACGGCTCGGCCGGACCGTGGATCGGCAGGTCCACGCCCTTCAGTCCGACGGCGAAGGCGATCGCGATGCCGCCGAGGCCGAACGCGGTCGCCGAGCCGACCTTGCCCGCCATCTGGAACGTCGAGGTCGCGAGCGTCAGCTTCTCGCGCGGGAAGCCGTCCGAGATCAGCGAATAGGCGGACGGCAGCAACGCCGCCTCGCCCACGCCCACCACGATGCGCGCGAGCAGCAGCGTCTCGAACGTGCGCGCGAAGCCGCAGGCGACGGTTGCGAGCGCCCATGTCAGCACGCCGAAGAAGATCACAATGCGGCGCGGGAACCGGTCCGCAGCCCAGCCGAGCGGAAGTCCGAACACCGCATAGGAGATCGCGAAGGCAGGGCCGAGGATGATGCTCATCTGGAAATCGCTGAGCGCCATGTCGGCCTTGATCGGCTCGACCAGCATCGAGATCACCAGCCGGTCGAGCCACGCGAGCACGTAGATCAGGAACAGCACGGCGACCATCCACCATGCCGCTGCCTCGCCCGGCTTTCGTGCGGATGTTTCCGTCAGCGCCGCCATGTTACGACCCTCCCCGAACAGCCTCTCGTCAGCGCAAGGGAGCCGCGTTGTATTCCGCGATCTTCAGCTTGCCGAGCTGCGAGAGATGCACCTCGTCCGGCCCGTCCGCCATGCGCAGGAAGCGGCCCGAGACGAAGATCTGCGCCACCGGCGTATCGCCCGTGAGGCCCATCGCGCCGTGCGCCTGGATCGCGCGGTCGGCGACCGTCTGCGCCATCTGCGGCGCGACGATCTTGATCGCGGCGATGAGGTCCTTGGCGACCTTGTTGCCGTGGCGGTCCATCGCGTCGGCGGCCTTCAGCGTCAGCAGGCGCGCCTGCTCGATCTCGCAGAACGAGCGCGCGACGTCCTGCCGGATGCTCGACTGCTCGGAGAGCTTGCGCCCGAACGCGACGCGGTTCTCGACGCGGCGCGCCATGTATTCCACCGCACGCTGCGCCTGACCGATGAGGCGCATACAATGATGGATGCGGCCCGGCCCGAGGCGGCCCTGCGCGATCTCGAAGCCCCGGCCTTCGCCGAGGATCAGGTTCTCCTTCGGCACGCGCACGTCCTTGAACAGCATCTCGCAGTGGCCGCCCGGCGAATGCAGCGATTCGAACACGGGAAGCGGGCGCACGATCTCGATGCCGGGCGTGTCCGCCGGGATGATGATCTGCGAATGCTGGCGGTGGCGCGGGCCGTCATTGGGCGTGCGGCCGAACAGGATATAGACCTTGCAGCGCGGGTCCATCACGCCCGAGATCCACCACTTGCGGCCGTTGATGACATAGTCGTCGCCGTCCGCGATGATCGTGGTGGCGATGTTGGTCGCATCGGACGACGCCACCTCCGGCTCCGTCATCACGTAGGCCGAGCGGATCTCGCCCGCGAGCAGCGGCTTCAGCCATTTCTCCTGCTGCTCGGGCGTGCCGTACTTCGCCAGCACTTCCATGTTGCCCGTGTCGGGCGCCGCGCAGTTGAAGAACTCCGACGCCCCCACCACGCGTCCCATCAGCTCGGCGAGCGGCGCGTATTCGAGGTTGGTGAGGCCGGGGCTCCATTCGCCGTATTCGTGCGGCATGAACAGGTTCCAGAGGCCTTCCGCCTTCGCCTTCGCCTTGATGTCCTCGATCCCCGGCCACGGCTTCCACAGGTTGGCGTGGTCGTGTTGGAAGTCGATGCGGTCCTGCTCCGTCGGGTAGACGTGGGCATCCATGAACGCCGTCAGCTTCTCGCGCAGTGTCTTCACCTTGTCCGAGTACTCGAAGTCCATGTCCTGTCTCCTGCCCTATCGTTGCGCTGTGTTGGTGTTCAGAGCGTCATGCCGCCGTCGACGACCAGCGTCTGGCCGCAGACGTAGGCGGCGAGCGGCGAGGCGAGAAACACGGCGACGCCGGCCATGTCCTCGACGCTGCCGAAGCGCCCCAGCGGAATCTTCGCGAGCGCGCGCTCGCGGCGGTGTTCGTGGTCCATCGTCACCTTGGTCATCTTGGTGTCGACGAGGCTCGGCGCGATCCCGTTCACGCGGATGCCGTCCCCCGCCCACGCCTGCGCCAGCGCGCGCACGAGATTCACGGCGGCCGCCTTCGAGGCGGCGTAGGCGGGGTTGCCCATCGTGGCGCGGAACGAGCCGATCGAGCTGATGACGATGACGTTGCCCTTGGCGGCGGCGAGCGCGTCGTGGAAGCGCTGCGAGATGTGCATGACGCTGCCCACGTTCACCGCCATCACCTTGTCCCAGCCTTCGGGCTGGAACTCCTGCCGCTTGTAGAGGACCGCGCCCTGCGAATGGACGAGGACGTCGATCGTCCCGAACGGCGCGGGCGCGGACAGGATCGAATCGACGCTGCTGCAATCGACCTGCGTGTAGCCGAGCCCCGTGAGGTCGGAGCCTTCGTCGCCCGCATAGTCGGCGGCGCTTGCGCGCGTGCCCCAGACGTGGACGTTCGCGCCGCGCGCGCGGAAGGCCTGCGCGATGCCGTTGCCGATCCCGCTGGAGCCGCCCACCACCAGCACGTTGCGGCCGGTGAAATCCGTGTCGTTCACGCCCATATCGCTCCCTGTCGTCATCGTCCCTGAAATCCTGCCCGTCATCGCGTCCACCCGGCGGCGCGCTCGAACAGCCAGACGCTGCGGGCATGGAGCCGGTCGCCGACGTCGCGCGGCGCCTTGCCCGCGCAGGCGCGGGCGTGCGTGCCTTCCAGCAGGATGCCGAGCTTGTAGCAGGCGAGCACGCGGTACCAGCCGATCGCGGAAAGGTCGCGGTACGAGCGCGCGGCATAGTGCGCGACGAGTTCCTCGGCGGTCGGGAAGCCGATCCACGGCTTCACGCTCACCGCGCCTTCCTTGCCCGGCTCCGGCCACGTCGCCAGCACCCAGCCGAGGTCGAGCAGCGGATCGCCGATCGTCGCCAGCTCCCAGTCGACGATGGCCGCAAGCTCCGGCCCGTCGTTGTGGAACATCACGTTCGCCATGTGATAGTCGCCGTGGAGGATGCCCGGCTCGAACGTCGCGGGCCGGTTGGCGTCGAGCCAGCGGCCGATCTGCTCGACGTCGCCGAGCGCGGCCGGGCCTTCCCAGCCCGCGAACTCGCCGTAGCCTTCAAGCTGCGCGCGCCAGCGCGAGACCTGCCGTTCGAGATAATTGTCCGGCTTGCCGAACCCGGAAAGCCCGAGCGCGCGGTAATCGAGCGCGCCGAGCTTGGCGATGCCCTCCACCAGCGAAAGCCCCATGCCGTGCTGGATCTCCGCGGACCCCGCATGGAGCGCCGGCATACCCGCGACCGGATTGAAGCCCTCGACCGGCTCCATCAGGTAGAAGGCCGCGCCGAGCACCGATTCGTCGCCGCAGGCGGCGATCAGGCGGGGATGCGGCACGTCCGTATCCGCGATCGCCGCCAGAAGCTGCGCTTCCCGTCGCATGGTCTCGCTGGAATTGGGGCGCGGATGCTCCGGCGGGTGCCGCAGCACATAGTCGCGCCCGCCCCTGCGGAATCGCAGCAGGATGTTCTGCGTGCCCCCTGCGAGCGGCGTCACGTCCTCGATGGAATCGGACCCAAACCCTTGGGTTTCCATCCATTTCGAGAGCGCCTCGATGTCCGGCAATCCTCCCACGGGTACTCCGATGCAAAATTGATCCCATTGTTTAATTCATTTGGATAATGCACTTGACGGAAGGCCATTGCAATGAGAATCTGCCGGGCATGGTCAGGCTCCAGATTTCCAGCGACGAACAGCCGCGCAACGTCTCCGCGGCGCACATCAAGGCCGTGGCGCAGCGCCTGTTCGCGGAGCGCGGCGTGGACGGCGTCACCGTGCGCGAGATCGCGGCGGCGGCCGGGCAGAAGAACCACGGCGCGGTCGGCTACTACTTTGGATCGAAGGAGGCGCTTGTCCGCGAGATCATCGTGGACGGCGCCGCCGCGATCGACGCCCGCCGCAACGCCGCGCTCGACCGGCTGGAGCAAGGCGGCGGCCCGCGCACGGTGCGCGAGGTCGTGGACGTGCTGATCTTCCCGGCAGTGGCGGCCGACCCCGGCGAAGGCGACTACACCTGCTTCATCACCATGCTGGCGATGACCCACCGCGACCTGATGATGGATGCGCTCGCCGACCGGCTCAACATCGGCTACCGCCGCTGCCTCGATCACCTGCGGCGGCTGATGCCGGACATGCCCCCCGCGCTCAAGAACCAGCGCTTCATCTTCGTCGGCAACTATCTGAATTCCGTGCTTTCGGCCCGCCAGCGCGCGCTGGCCGACGAAAGCCGCCGCCACCCCACATGGGACGCGGGAAAGACGCAGGACCAGGTCGCGCGCCGCCGC
>JACFNY010000163.1 GCA_019454625.1 Sphingomonadaceae bacterium | reverse complement strand
AAGCCGAACGCGAAGATCAGCCCCATCACGAACGACAGGTAATCGTCCATCGCGGGCAGCGCCTGCTGCGGGATACCGGCCTCCGTCGTCTGGAAGCTGAGCAGGAACTTGAAGACGGTCGGCATCACCACGTAGTAGGCAAGCGCCGCGCCAAGCGCGAACAGGATCGGCGTCGCGATCAGGAACGGCAGGAACGCCCGCTTCTCCGAGCGATACAGTCCCGGCGCGATGAACAGCCAGAGCTGGTTCGCGATGATCGGGAAGGCGATCAGGAAGGCCGCGAACAGCGCCACCTTGATCTCGACGAAAAAGGCCTCGTAGAGCTTGGTGTAGATGAGCTGCGAGGCCTGCGCCTTCACGAGCGGCTGGACGAGGAAGGCGAAAATCTCGTCGGCGAAGGTGAAGCAGGCGGCGAAGGCGACCACGAGCGCGATGACGCAGTAGAGCAGGCGCTGGCGCAGCTCGATCAGGTGGTCGAGCAGCGGGGCCTTGCTGTCGTCGATGTCTTTCATGGCTGCGTCTTGCCGGTATCGGGCGGCGTTTCGGCGGGCGGCGCGGCGGCCTCGGTGGCTTCACCCGTGGGCGGTGGCGATTCCGCCTCCGGGTGCGCCTTCATGATCGCGGCGTTTTGCGCTTCCCACTGCTTCTGCATTTCCTCCATCTCCGCCTCGCGGATCATGGCGTCGACACCGGTGCGGAAGTGCCGCGCGGTCGCGCGCGCCTTGCCCATCCAGTTGCCGACCGTGCGCAGCAGGCGCGGCAAATCCTTCGGCCCCACGACAAGAAGCGCGACGATCGCGATCAGCAGGAGTTCGGGCGCGCCGACGTCGAACATCTAACCGTCCGGCTGGAGGACTATCAGCTACGCGGCGTTTCCTGCGGCGTTTCGCTGCGGATCGTCTGATCGGAGGTCTGCCCGATCTGGCGCGGCGGGGCGGGCGTTTCGTCCTCGGCGAGGCCCTTCTTGAAGCTCTTGATGCCCTTGGCGAGGTCGCCCATCACGTCCGAGATCCGGCCCTTGCCGAACAGCAGGATGACGACGATGCCGACGATCAGCCAATGCCAGATGCTGAAACCACCCATGGTCCGTACTCCGTTTCCGCCGCCCGCGATATCGGCGGCGTCTCAGCCCCTGTCTAGTCCCCCGCAAGCAAAAATGCGAATCCTAGAGGGCCTTGTCGTCCATTTCCTCCTCGGCATCGGACTCGTCGGCTTCCGGGGTTTCGGGCGGCTTTTCGAACTGGAGCTGGTTTAGCGCGGCGTCGATCGGTTCGAGCAGCCCCGCCGCCTTCAGCTCGGCGAGGCCCGGCAGGTCGCGGCGGCTGGTCAGCCCGAAGTGGACGAGGAAGCCCTGCGTCGTCGCATAGAGCAGCGGCCGCCCCGGCACCTCGCGGCGGCCCGCCGGGCGCACCCACCCCGCCTCCATCAGCACGTCGAGCGTGCCCTTCGAGATGGAAACGCCGCGGATTTCCTCGATCTGCGCGCGTGTCACCGGCTCGTGGTAGGCGATGATCGCCAGCGTCTCCAGCGCCGCGCGAGAGAGCTTGCGAGACTGCTCCTCCTCGCGGCGCAATATGTCGCCGAGGTCCGCCGCCGTCTGGAAATGCCACTTGCCGCCGCGCTGCACGAGGTTGACGCCGTGCGGCGCGTAGCTTTCGGCCAGCGCGTCGAGCAGCGGCTGCACCGGCGTGCCTTCGGGCAGGAACTCGGCGATCTGCTCGCGCGTCAGCGGCTTGTCGGCGGCGAACAGCGTCGCCTCGATGATGCGCTGGAACCGGAGATCGTCGTCAATCGCGTCGCTCATTGGCGCTTTCTGAGATAGAGGGGGGCGAAGCTGTCCGCCTGCGACAGCTCGGTCTTGCCGAGCCGCGTGAGTTCGAGCGCGGCGACGAAGCTGCTCGCGACGCTCGACCGGCGGAAGTCGTCGTCGGTGATGCCGGCCGGCAGGAAGCTCGACAGCACGGTCCAGTCGAGCGCGGTGCCGAGCAGCGATTCGAGGCGTTCCAGCGCCTCTTCGAGCGAGAAGACGGGCCGCCGCCGCACGGCGTACTCGCGCGGTCCCTGCCGGCCTTTGATCGCGCCGTAGGCCTTCAGCAGATCGTAGAGCTCGCAATCCCACGCGGCGTTCTTCACCACGCGCACGCCCTCCGGCGCGCCGCGCATGAAGGCGTCGCGCCCGATCTGGTCGCGCGCCATCAGCCGCGCGCCCGCGTCGCGCATCGCGTCGAGCCGCTGGAGGCGGAGTTGCAGGCGCAGCGCCAGCTCCTCGGCGCTCGGCTCATCCTGCTCCTCCTTCGGCAGCAGCAGGCAGGACTTGAGGTAGGCGAGCCACGCCGCCATCACCAGATAATCGGCGGCAAGCTCCAGCCGCAGCGTCTTCGCGTCGGCGATGAAGGCGAGATACTGCTCGACGAGTTCGAGGATCGAGATTCGCGCCAGATCGACCTTCTGCGCCCGCGCGAGGTGCAAGAGCACGTCGAGCGGCCCTTCCCACCCCTCGATGTCGAGGTTCAGGCGTTCGCTTTCGCTGCCGTTGAAGTCGATCGAGACGATCCCGGTCATGCGGCGGAGACTAACAGCGCGTCGCGCCTCGCGACAAGCGCCGCGACGTCCGTTTCGCCGTCCGCCCGGGGCCACGCCATTGCCCGCGCCAATCGTTCCAGCGCTTCGGCGGTCATGGACGGCGCGGCCTCGCAGAGCGCGGCGTTCTCGGCGAAGTCGCCGCTGCAATGGAGCGCGAGGTCGCAGCCGGCCGCGAGCACGCCCGCGAGCTTCTCGGGCAGCGTGCCGCCGAGCGCGCTCATGCCGAGGTCGTCGGCCATCAGCAGCCCGTCGAAGCCGATCGCGCCCCGAATCGTCTGCTCGACGACCACCCTCGACTGCGAGGCGCAGGCGGTAGGGTCGAGCGCTTCGTACAGCACATGCGCGGTCATCGCCATCGGCGCGGCGGCGAGCGCGCGGAACGGCGCGAAATCGGCTTCGAGCGCCGCGCGGTCCGCCGTCACCACGGGCAGCTCCAGATGGCTGTCCGCCGCGGCGCGCCCATGTCCCGGGATGTGCTTGACGACACCGACGACCCCGCCCTCGCGCAGGCCCCGCAGCGTCGCGTCGCCGAGCGAGGCGACCGTGCCCGGCTCCGGCGCATAGGCCCGGTCGCCGATGATGTCGTGCGCCCCCGGCACCGGCACGTCGAGCACCGGCAGGCAGTCGACGCTGATGCCGAGACCGGCGAGCACGACGGCGATCGCCCTGGCGTTGATCCGCGCCGCCTCGATGGCGGTGACGGGCGCGACGGCGAACACCTCGCCGAAACGCCGTGCGGGCGGGAACAGCGGCCAGTGCGGCGGCCCGAGCCGCGCGACGCGTCCGCCTTCCTGGTCGACGAGGATCGGCAGGTCATCCCGCCCCGTCAGTGCGCGCAGCTCGGCGGTCAGCGCCCGCACCTGCTCCGGCGCGCCGATGTTGCGCCCGAAAAGGATATAGCCCGCCGGATCCGCCGCCCTGAACAGCGCGCGTTCGTCTTCGGTGAGCGTCAGGCCCGAAAGGCCGAGCAGCAGCGGCGTCACGTGCGGCTCAGCGCACGATCACGCACTGCTCGCCCGCCGCCTGCACGGCGGAGCAGACGCTCGCCGCCTGCGCTTCGGAGGCGATGCCGCCCGCGCGCAGCCGGTAGAGCGTCCTGCCGCCGGTCTCGACCGGCTGCACCGACTTGCGAAGGCCGCCGAGCGCGCCGACACGTCCCGACAGCTTCGACCACACCTGATCGGCGCTCGCCGCGCTGTTGAACGCGCCGAGCTGGACGGTGACATTGCCTGCAGCCTGCGCGGGGGCCGGCTTCACGGGCTCGGGCTTCGGCGTTTCCTGTTTCGGTTCCGGCTTGGGTGCAGGCTTCTGTGCCTCCGGTTTCGGCGTTTCCTTCGCGGGAGGCGCCTCGGCCGGTTTCGGCTGCGCTTTCTGCGCGGACGGAGGCGCCGCCGCCGTCACCGCCGTGCCGGGTTCCGGCACCGGCGCGCTGCGCACCGGCGGCGTGGTGATCACCGGCACCGGTTCCTCGGGGATCACGTCGAGCGCCAGCTCGCCGCCGGGGTCCCGCCCCTCGGCAACCGAGTGCGTCAGGCTGTCGGCATCGACGTCGAGCCCGCCGGGATTCTCGGGGCGGACCTTGTAGGGGCCCTCCGGCGCCTGGATGAGCGGCACCTCGTCGATGGCGACGACGGTATCGGGGCCGCGCCCGCCGCCGATCCATTCGGCGACGAACCAGAGCACGGCGACGATCGCGACGATGGCGGCGCCCGCGATGATGAGGCCGCGATAGGGAAACGATGACGCTTCCTCTTCGTCCTCGGGCTCCGCGGGTTCCAGCCACGGCAGCGCTTCGTCGTCCTCGTCGTCCCGATAGCCGCGCGCCATCTCAGTGCATCTCCTCGACCGGGGTCACGCCCATCACATGCAGGCCGTTGGCGATAACCTGCCCCAGCCCGCGCGCCAGCGCCAGCCTCGCGTTGGTGATGCCGGGGTCGCCCTCGATCAGGTAGCGCTTCGACGGGTCGTCGTTGCCCCGGTTCCAGTTGGCATGGAACGCGGCGGCGAGATCGCCGAGATAGAAGGCGATGCGGTGCGGCTCATGCGCGTTCGCCGCCGCCTCGACGATGCGCGGCCATTGCGCGACAAGGCGCACGAGATCGAGTTCGGTATCGTCCAGCCGGGCGAGATCGGCCGCGGTCGGCGTGCCGACCGCAATCCCCGCCTCCGCCGCGCGGCGCGCGAGCGAATGGATGCGGGCGTGCGCGTACTGCACGTAGAAGACCGGGTTGTCCTTCGACTGCTCGACGACCTTCGCGAAGTCGAAATCGAGCGGCGCGTCGGCGCGGCGCGTCAGCATCATGAAGCGCACGACGTCCTTGCCGACCTCGCGCACCACGTCCGCCAGCGTCACGAACGAGCCCGAACGCTTCGACATCTTCACCGGTTCGCCCGCGCGGAACAGGCGCACCATCTGCACCAGCTTCACGTCGAAGGGCTTGCCGCCGGTGAGCGCCGCGACCGCCGCCTGGATGCGCTTCACCGTGCCCGCATGGTCCGCCCCCCAGATGTCGATCAGCTGGTCGCTGCGCTCCGCCTTCAGCCGGTGATAGGCCATGTCCGCGCCGAAATAGGTCCACGAGCCGTCGGATTTCTTGAGCGGCCGGTCCACGTCGTCGCCGAACGCGGTGGAGCGGAACAGCGTCAGCTCGACAGGCTCCCAGTCGTCGGGAAGCTCGCCCTTCGGCGGTTCGAGCACGCCCTCGTAGACATAGCCCTTTGCGC
>JACFNY010000162.1 GCA_019454625.1 Sphingomonadaceae bacterium | reverse complement strand
CACCGGCACCAGCGTCCACACCACCTCGACGAGCACGTTGTGCGTCGTCTTCGAAGGCACCGGGTTGGCGCCGCGGCGATAGCGGATGATCGACCAGATCAGCAGCGCGAAAACGAAAACGGTGATGACGCCCATGATGAGCAGCAGCGCGGTGTTGAAGTCCGAGCCGCGCTGGCCGAGCTCGGTCACCTGCGGCTGGATCTGCCAGCCGCCCAGCGGCTGGCCCACGGCGGGATCGGGCGCCGTGCCCATGTTGGCGAGATTGACCGCGGGCGCGGCTGCCGCGTCGGCCGCCGGAGCCTGCTCGGCCGTGGCGGCGGCCGGTGCTGCCGCATCCGTCGCCGCGTCCTGCGCCTGTGCCTGAACGGCGCCGAACGTGAGCGCCGCAGCGATCGCCAAAGCCCTGAAACGGGTGTCAAATCCGCGCATCAAACCCCCACTCATTCCAATACGGACCGCCGGCGCGCGAACGCACCGACGGAATCAATTTTGCTCGCCTTATAGATGCGCCCCGATTCGCGAACAAGCGATAGCTTGCCGCACCCGTGCGCGCGACCGGTCGATGCGCCTTTCAAACCGCGTCCTCGAAACGCGGCGGGCGCTTCTCGAGGTGCGCGCCCATCGCCTCGCCGAGGTCGGCTCCCGGCAGGAAGGCCGAATTCCAGGTCGCGACATAGTCGAGTCCCTCCGCGATGCCCTGGTCGCGGCCCCGGTTCAGCACCGCCTTGGTGCCCTGCACGGCGACGGGCGATTTCGACGCGATCTCGCGCGCCAGCGCCTCCCCCGCCGCGATCGCCTCGCCGTGGGCGGGCAGCACGCGGTTCAGGAAGCCGTGGCGCGCCGCCTCGTCGGCCATGAAGCGCCGCCCCGTGTAGGCGAGTTCGCGCACCAGCCCCTGCGGCAGCAGGTGCGGGATGCGTTGCAGCGTGCCGACGTCCGCGACGATGCCGACGTTGATCTCCTGGATGCTGAAGAAGCAGTCGGCGGTGCCGATGCGGATGTCGCACGCGGTCACGAGATCGACGCCGCCGCCGATGCAGCCGCCCTGCACCACCGCGATCACCGGCGCCTTGCACTGGTCGACGACGGTGAAGCTCTGCTGCATCGCCTTCACCTTGCGGCGCAGCGCCAGCCGCTGCCGGGCAACCTCGCCGCCGCGCGCCGCGAGCAGGTCCGCGCCCGCCCACGCGAGGTCGAGCCCCGCGGTGAAGTGCCTGCCCGTAGACAGGATCAGCACCGCGCGCACCGACGGGTCGGCCTCGATCGCCCCGAACACGTCCACGATCTCCGTCCAGAACGCCTCCGTCATGGTGTTGAGCGCCTGCCCCCGCGTCATCGTCACGCGGGCGATGCCGTCCGCCACGGCGAGCGACAGCGTTTCCAGTTCCATTCGGCCCTCTCCCCGTCTACATCTCGGCCTGTCATGACCCGCTTCACGATCAACGGCAATCCTGTCGCTTTTGACCTGCCGCCCGAGACGCCGCTGCTCTGGGCGCTGCGCGACGCCATGAACCTCACCGGCACCAAGTTCGGCTGCGGCGCGGGCCTTTGCGGCGCGTGCACCGTGCACATCGACGGGCAGGCGCAGCGCAGCTGCCAGGTGAACATCGGCGACATCGAGGGCACCTTCGTCACCACCATCGAGGGCCTGTCGAAGGACGGCGGCCACCCCGTGCAGGAGGCATGGATCGCCGAGCAGGTGCCGCAGTGCGGCTATTGCCAGCCCGGCATGATCATGGCGGCGGCGGCGTTCCTGAAGGACACGCCGAATCCGACCGAAGACGACATCAAGACTGGGATCACCAACCTCTGCCGATGCGGCACCTATCCGCGCATCAAGAAGGCGATCCTGCGCGCGGCGGCGGACGCGAGGAAGGGATAGCGACCGGCGGCGGCCGCCGCCGTCCTGCCGCGATTTCCGGAACATTCCGGGATGATTTCGCCACAATTTGCGGCTAGCCAGCGGCGTTCCCACAAGCGCCCGAAGGTTGCCATGCGCGACGTTCTGCCCATCCAGTTCACGCCGAAGCTCGTGACCGCGCTTCGCGAAGGCTACGATATGGCGCGGCTGCGCGCCGACGCGCTCGCCGGGCTCACCGTCGCCATCGTCGCGCTGCCGCTCGCGATGGCGCTCGGCATCGCCAGCGGCGCCTCGCCCGACAAGGGGCTGGTGACGGCGGTCGTCGCGGGCTTCCTCATCTCGGCGCTCGGCGGCTCGCGCACGCAGATCGGCGGGCCGACCGGCGCCTTCGTCGTCGTCGTGTTCAACATCATCGCGCAGCACGGCTACGACGGTCTGGTGCTGGCGACGCTGATGGCGGGCCTGATCCTGCTCGTGGCGGGCTACGCGCGGCTCGGCAGCCTCATCAAGTTCATCCCGCACCCGGTCGTCACCGGCTTCACGGCGGGGATCGCCGTCATCATCGCCGCGAGCCAGATCAAGGACTTCCTCGGCCTCCGCATGGCGGAGGTGCCCGCCGACTTCCTGCCCAAGATCGCCGCCTACTGGCAGGCGATCGGCACCACCCACCTCGCGACGCTCGGCGTCGGCGCGGCGGCGCTCGGCATCATCATCGTGCTGCGCCGCACCGCGCCGAAGGTGCCCGGCTTCCTCGTCGCCGTGGTCGTCTCGGCGCTGGCCGTCTCGCTGCTCGGCCTCCCCGTGGACACGGTCGGCTCGCGCTTCCCGGACATCCCCTCCGGCCTTCCCGCGCCGCACGTTCCGGCGCTCGGCCTCGAAAAGATGACGGCGGTGCTTCCGGCCGCCTTCACCATCGCCTTCCTCGCGGGCATCGAGGCGCTGCTCTCCGCCGTCGTCGCCGACGGCATGACCGGCTATCGCCACCGCTCCAACCAGGAGCTGGTCGGGCAGGGCGCGGCGAACCTCGTCTCCGCCCTCTTCGGCGGGCTTCCGGCGACGGGCGCCATCGCGCGCACCGCCACCAACATCCGCGCGGGCGGGCGCACGCCGCTGGCGGGCATGTTCCACGCGCTGTTCCTGCTGCTGTTCATGGCCTTCGGCACCGACCTCATGGGCTACATCCCGATGGCGGCGCTGGCGGCGATCCTGTTCATGGTGGCGTGGGGCATGAGCGAGTACGAGCGGCTGCTCCGCATCCGCGCCATGCCGGTGGGCGACCGCGTCGTGCTGCTGCTGACCTTCGCGCTCACCGTGCTCGTCGATCTCACCGTCGCCATCGGCGTCGGCGTCACGCTCGCCAGCCTGATGTTCATGGAACGGATGAGCCGCACCGTCGCCATCAAGGTCCATCAGGAGACGGAAACCGAGGAGGCGGGCCAGCGCGATGCGCTGCCGCCGGGTGTCGAGGTGTTCCGCATCACCGGCCCCTTCTTCTTCGGCGTCGCCGCCGATCTCGTCGAGACGCTGCGCCGCATGGGGCAGCCGCCGCGCATCGTCATCCTCAGGATGCGCGAGGTGCCGCTGCTCGACGCGAGCGGCGTCGAAGGTATCAAGGACTTCGTCAGCATGGCGCACAGGAACGGCGCGGAGGTGATCTTCTCGAACGTGCAGCCGCTGCCCGCGCAGGTGCTGCGCCGGAACGGGCTCGGCCCGAGAAGCGGCAAGGTGCGCTTCGCACCCGACTACGCCGCCGCGCTGGCGATGGCGGCCTTGCCCGAGGCGTAGCCGCGGTTCGCGGGCAGGGCGGTGCACCGAAACCGCCGGATCAGCGCGCGATAACCCCCAGCCGCGCCATCGCCGCCTTCGCCTCGGCGAGCGTCCGTTCCACGATCTCCGCCGCCCCGAGGACCGCATCGACACCGCCGCCGCCCTGCCCCGCCGCGAGGCACTGCGTCTTCGGATCGACATCGAGGAGGCCCGCGATCGGCCCCAGCCGGTTCGCCTGCGCCGACTCCATCGCTTGCAACGGGAACGGCTTCAGGTCCTCGGGATGGCGATCGAAATACTCCGTCGTCTCGTTGGCGATGGCGCGCAGCGTCTTGCCGGTGAAGCCCCGGCTGATCGTCGTCGACGTGTCGCACATGGCGACGATGGCGTCCTTGTAGGCCTGCCCCGCGTGCGCCTCGCGGCTGGCGATGAAGCGCGTGCCCATCCACACGCCCTGGCAACCGAAGGCGAGCGCCGCCGCCAGCCCGCGTCCGTCGAAAAGTCCGCCCGCCGCGATCACCGGCACGTCCACCGCGTCCACGCACTGCGGCCAGAGCGCCGCGCTCGCCACCTTGCCCGTGTGGCCGCCGCCCTCCGTCCCTTGCGCGATCACCGCGTCGCAGCCCGCCGCGGC
This sequence comes from Sphingomonadaceae bacterium, assembly GCA_019454625.1. Lineage (GTDB taxonomy): Bacteria > Pseudomonadota > Alphaproteobacteria > Sphingomonadales > Sphingomonadaceae > Sphingosinicella. The sequence continues at coordinate 1,061 of JACFNY010000162.1, read as the reverse complement.
CTTCACGGCATGGCCGACCGTGCCGCACATCGACATGACGACGAGGCCCGCCGCCTTCAGCTCGTCGAGGATCGGCGTCGGCACGCCGAGCCCGGCGACGAAGGCCTTCGCCCCCTCCGCGATGATCACGTCGACGCTCGCGGTGAGCGTTTCGGGCTGCGCGGCGAGAAGATCGACGCCGAAGGGTCTCTCGGTCAGGTCCTTCACACGCTTCATCTGCTCGCGGATGAAGGCGGGGCTGGTGCCCGCCATGCCGAGCGTGCCGAATCCGCCCGCGTTCGAAACCGCCGCGCAGACCTCCGCATAGGAAACGCCCCCCATCCCGGCGAGCAGGATCGGGTGTTCGATGCCGAGCAGGTCGCAGATCGGTGTGCGAAGGGACATTCGGGGAGTCTCCGGCCTGTCGCGATTGGCCGGAGTATGGAGCGCGGGCGCGCCGGCGCGTAGCTCGCGTTCCTGATAAGCTGCGCCTGATAAGCTGCGATTGCCCCGCGAGGAACCTTTGCCCGCTCCGTCGATTCAGCAGCCATGACATGGGAGGACATCGCCATCCGGCTCGGCGCCGCGACCGCGATCGGGCTGGCGTTCGGTTTCGACCGCGAGATGCGCGGCCACGAGGCGGGGCTGCGCACGCACGCGCTGGTGGCGCTCAGTTCCGCCATGATCGTGATCTCGGCGCTGCTGCTGTTCGAGGCGTATCGCGGCGAGAACGCCCAGCCCGACCCGCTGCGCGCCATCGAGGGCCTCGCGCAGGCGGTGGGCTTCATCGCCGCGGGCCTCATCTTCGTCAGCGGCGACAAGGTGAAGAACCTGACGACGGCGGCGAACATCTGGCTGTGCGCCGCCGTCGGCATCGCCTGCGGGGCGGGGCAGGTGCCGCTCGTGGTGATCGGCACGCTGCTCGGGCTTACCGTGCTGGTCGTGCTGCGCGTCCTCTACCGGGCGGTGCCGGACGCGCAGGACTGACTATTCGGCGGCAACCGCCTCGCCGTAGCCGATCATCGCCTTCGTCTCGAGGAACTCGCCGAAGGCATGGTCGCCCCATTCGCGGCCGTTGCCGG
>JACFNY010000161.1 GCA_019454625.1 Sphingomonadaceae bacterium | reverse complement strand
GAGACGGCCACGGACTCGCACACGCTGGTGAACGCGTCGGTTTCGTGGCGCGTGCTCGGCGCGGACGGCCCGGCGACGCTCCGGCTTTCGGCGAACAACATCTTCGATGTCGATGCGCGCCGCCACGCGAGCTTCACCAAGGACTACGTGCCGCTCGCGGGCCGCGACGTGCGGGCGACGCTCAGCCTCAGCTTCTAGGCGGGTTGCGTCCGGCGGCGCACCGGCGCTAAGGCCTCTTTCGCAGATGCAACATGCCGCGAAGGAGGCCTTATGATCGGACGCCTGAACCATGTCGGGATCGCGACGCCCTCGATCGACAAGGCCGTCGCGGTCTACCGCGATTTCCTGGGCGCGACGAAGATCCACGAGAAGTTCGCGCTGCCCGCGCAGGGCGTGTGGGTCTGCTTCGTGGACACGCCGAACAGCCAGATCGAGCTGATCGAGCCCTACGGCGACGACTCGCCGATCCACGGTTTCCTGAAGAAGAACCCGGCGGGCGGTCAGCACCACGTCTGCTTCGAGGTGCCGGACATCATCGCCGCGCGCGACGACATGCGGGCGAAGGGCGCGACCGTGCTCGGCACCGGCGAGCCGCGCATCGGCGCGCACGGCACGCCCGTGATCTTCGTTCACCCGAAGGACATGGGCGGCGTTCTCGTCGAGCTGATGGAAACGCCCAAGGACGCCCACTGATGTCTCCGGCGGCCGAGCGGGTCCGCGACCTCATCGCCGCGCTCGACCTCGAACGCATCGAGGAGAACCTCTTCCGCGGGCGCAACACCGAGGAGGGCTTCCAGCGCCTGTTCGGCGGTCAGGTGATCGGGCAGGCGCTCGTCGCCGCCAGCCGCACCGTCGCGGAGGATCGCGCGCCGCACAGCCTGCACGCCTATTTCATGCGCGAAGGCGACATCGACGTGCCGGTCGTCTACCAGGTGGAGCGCGACCGCGACGGCAAGAGCTTCTCGACGCGGCGGGTGATCGCCATCCAGCACGGCCGCCCGATCTTCAACCTCGCGGCGTCGTTCCAGGTGCCCGAGGAGGGACTGGAGCACCAGTTCGAGATGCCTGCGGTGCCCGATCCCGAGACGCTGATGCCGGACGACGAATGGCGGCGGCAGTTCCTCGACGAGGTGCCCGCGCAGCATGTCGAGCGCTTCCTGCTGGAACGCCCGATCGACTTCCGCCGCGTCGATCCGTCGATCCCGGGCCGCAGCGGGCCGAGGCCGCCCCATCAGAACATCTGGTTCAGGGCGGTCGCGCCCGTGCCGGACGACCCGGCGCTGCACCGCTGTATGCTGGCCTACGCATCGGACATGACGCTGCTGTCCACCTGCCAGCTTCCGCACAACATCGCGTGGTGGGACCGTTCCATGCAGGTCGCCAGCCTCGACCATGCGCTCTGGTTCCATGCGCCGTTCCGCATCGACGACTGGCTGCTCTACGTGGAGGACAGCCCGCGCGCCTCGTCCGCGCGCGGCCTCAACCGGGGCCTGATCTACCGCCGCGACGGGGTGCTGGTGGCCTCGGTCGCGCAGGAAGGGCTGATGCGGAAGCACGCCAAGGGCTGAACTCAGTTTCGGGACGGGATCGAAAGCACCGCCATGCCGACGATGCCCGACAGCAGCGAGCCGCCGAGCACGCCGAGCTTCACCTCGTCGAGATAGATGTCGGAGGTGTAGGAAAGCCCGCCGATGAACAGGCTCATCGTGAAGCCGATGCCGCAGAGCAGCGCCACGCCGTAAACCTGGAGCGCGGACGCCTGCGCCGGATAGTCGGCGAGGCGCAGCGCCTTCATCGCCCCGATCACGCCGAAAACGCCGACCTGCTTGCCGACGAAAAGGCCGAGCGCGATGCCGAGCACGATCGGGCTCACGAGCATGTCCGCGGTCACGTTCGCGAACGAGAGACCGGCATTGGCGAAGCCGAAGACCGGCACGATCGCGAACGCGACCCACCCGGCGATGGCGTGTTCGAGCCGGAGCAGGGGCGAGAAGCGGTCGTCGTGGAGATGTGCGGGGGGATGCGCGGGCGCAAGCGGGATCGTGAACGCGACCGCGACGCCCGCGAGCGTCGCGTGGACGCCCGAGAGCAGCATCGCCGTCCACACGCCCGCGCCGACGATCATGTAGGGCCAGAGCGACTGGATGCCGAAGCGGTTGAAGCCGTAGAGCAGCGCGACCAGCAGGACGGCGGCGGCGAGCGCGGCGAGGTTCAGTTCGTCCGTGTAGAACAGGGCGATGATGACGATGGCGCCGAGATCGTCGATGATGGCGACTGCGGTGAGGAACACCTTGAGCGACACGGGAACGCGCGGGCCGAGCAGGGTGAGCACCCCGAGCGCGAAGGCGATGTCGGTCGCCGACGGGATCGCCCAGCCGCGGATGGTGACGGCATCGCCGATGTTGAACGCGGCGAAGATGATAGCGGGCACAATCATGCCGCCCGCCGCCGCCGCGCCGGGGAGGACGCGGCGCTCCCATGTTGAAAGCCGGCCTTCGAGACACTCGCGCTTCACCTCCAGCCCCACGAGCAGGAAGAAGATCGCCATCAGCCCGTCGTTGATCCAGTGGCTGACGGACAGCGGGCCGACGTCGGTCTTGAGCGCCGCGAAATAGGCGGCGGAGAGAGGCGAGTTGGCGACCGCGAGCGCGGCGACCGCCGCCGCCATCAGCACGATGCCGCCTGCGGATTCGGTGCGCAGGAACGCGCGCAGCGCGGAGCGCGGCCGCTCGATCACCAGATTGTGCAGACCGCCCGCCATCCCGCCTCTTCCGTTGTCCCGATTGCAAGAACGGGGGTAACGGACTGTGCGACGCACGGGAACCCGAAACCGCCCTTACATCTATCGAAACAGGGCGCTTGCCCGTATCCATGTCGCGCCCGAGTATCCAGACAGGGAGGCACGCGAATGGGGCTGTGGGAACGCTATGCGGTGCCGGCGATCGTGTCGTGCGCCTGCGCGTCGAAACCGGTCATGCGGCAGCGCGCCAAGGTCGTGCCCGCAGCGGCGGGGGAGGTGCTCGAACTCGGCTGCGGTTCGGGGACGAACTTCGGTTTCTACGATCCGGCGCGCGTCGCGCGGCTTCACGCCGTGGAGCCCGCGCCGGGCATGGTCGCGCGCGCCCGGCGGCGCGCGCAGGGCACCGGCATCGCGGACCGGGTGCAGTTCCACGAGACGGGCGCGGAACGCCTTCCGCTCGCGGACGCCAGCATCGACACGGCGGTGGTGACGTTCGTGCTGTGCACGATCCCGGATTGGCAGGGCGCGCTGCGCGAGGTGCGGCGGGTGCTGAAGCCGGGCGGCCGCGTGCTGTTCTCCGAGCATGGCCTCGCGCCCGATGCGAACGTCGCGCGCCGGCAGCAGCGCATCGAGCCCGTGTGGCGACGGCTTTTCGGCGGCTGCCACCTGACGCGGGACCCCGCCGCCATGCTGGCGGGAACCGGTTTCCGCGTCGATCGTATCGAAACCATGTACCTGCCCTCGACGCCCCGCTTCGCAGGTTTTGCAAGCTGGGGCTCGGCGGTGCCCTCGTAATTGCGGATGTAAGGGCCTCACGATGAGCAAGACAAAGGTGACCCGGCTGGTGCCGCGCGGCGAGGACCGCGAGGAGAGCGTCGACGGACGGCGGCTGCGGAGCGAGCGGAGCCGCGCGCAGATCGTCGCGGCGATGCTGGACGTGATCCGGGACGGCGACATGAACCCGAGCGCGGCGACCGTCGCCGAGGCGGCGGGCGTCTCGCTGCGCACGGTGTTCCGGCATTTCGAGGAGATGGACAGCCTCTACCGCGAGCTGATGGCGAAGCTGGAGGCGGACATCCTGCCGATGGTGATGACGCCGTTCGAAGCGCGCGACTGGCAGGGCCGGGCGGCGGAACTCGTCACGCGCCGCGCGCGCATCTACGAGCGGGTGATGCCCTTCAAGGTCGCGGCGGGCGTGCGCCGTTTCCAGTCCGAATACCTGATGGACGGCCACCACCGCTTCCTCGCGATGGAGCGCGCGGCCTTGCAGGCGATTTTTCCGGCGGAGGTCCGCTCGAACCCGGCGCTGTTCGCCGCGCTCGAGATGATCACCGGCTTCCAGTCGTGGCAGCGCCTGCGGCAGGACCAGAAGCTGACGCCGGAGGACGCGGAGGCGGCGATGCGGATCGCCGTCGAGCGGCTGCTCGGGCTTTGAGGCGGATCGCCCTCGTCGCTCTTGCGGCGCTCTCCGCGTGCGGCGAGCGGGGAGGCGAGGCGGCGTGCGGGATACCCGCCGACCGGCTCGGCGCGTTCGTGGATGTGCCGGAGGGGCGCTTCGTCAAGGGCGCCGCGCCGCGCTATCCCGAGGAGCGCCCCGAGCTGTCGCTGCACGTCGGCGCGTTCCGCATCCAGGCGCACGAGGTGACCAACGACCAGTTCGCGGCGTTCGTGAAGGCGACCGGCCACGTGACCGATGCGGAGCGCACGGCAGGCGATGCCGACGGCGGCTCGGCGGTGTTCACGACGCCGGAGGGCGGCGAGGCGCGGCCGTGGCGGCTGGTGCGCGGGGCGACGTGGCGGACGCCGGAGGGGCCGGGCTCGGACATCGCCGGGCGCGGGCGCAATCCCGTGGTTCATGTCTCGCCCGCGGACGCCGAGGCCTATGCGGCATGGGCAGGCGGGCGGCTGCCGAGCGAGGTCGAATGGGAATATGCCGCGTCGCTCGGCCTGCCGAAGGGCGGCGATCAGGAAGCGGGGGCTTACCGCCCGGACAGGGCGCCGGTCGCGAACACGTGGCAGGGGTTGTTCCCGGAGGAGCAGAAGGCGGCCGACGGCTTCACCGGTCGCGCGCCGGTCGGCTGCTTCCCGCCGAGCCGCATCGGCCTCTACGACATGATCGGCAACGTTTGGGAAATCACCGACACGCCCTATGGCGAGGGCACGCGCACGATCAAGGGCGGCTCCTACCTCTGCTCGGAGAACTTCTGCCGCCGCTACCGGCCCGCCGCGCGCCAGCCCGAGGAGGAGCATTTCTCTGCGAGCCACGTCGGCTTCCGCATCGCGAAGGACGTGGCGGCTCAGTTGGGCCAGTAGACGTATTCGTTGCCGGGGCGGGCGCGCTCGGCGAGCGTCCTGTCGATCGCGACCGGGGCCTCGATCGTGTGCGGATAGAGCGGCGTGCGACCGGCCTTGCGGTGGGCGTCGAGCAGCGCCGTCATCGCCGCGACGCGCGCGGGCTCGCTGTCGGCGAGGTTGACCTTCTCGGTGGGGTCGGCGGCGAGGTCGAACAGCCATGTCTTCTTCGGCCGCTCCGTCACTTGCAGCTTCCAGTCGCCCTGCCGCACGACGCGGTAGTACGCGCTCTGCCAGAACAGCGCGTCGCCCGCGCGCGGCGGGGTTTCGGGC
>JACFNY010000160.1:2264-5371 GCA_019454625.1 Sphingomonadaceae bacterium | reverse complement strand
TTTCGAAAAAGGCGGGCAAAGAGTTCGACAAGAATATCGCGGCTCTCAACATCGAGACCTTTGCATATGAGGCACCCATAGCAGAAGAGGAATAGGGGATGTCGAGGAAAGATGTAGAACTCGTCATCCGCGCGAAAGATGAAGCGACCAAGGCCGTTAACGCGATTACGGCCGCGATCAACAGTCTTTCGGACAGCCAAGACGACTTGGCGAAGGGGGCGAGCCGATCTGAAACGGCACTTACTCGCCTCGGTTCTTCTTTCTCCGAACTCGACAAGCAGTTGCGCGGGGCGACCATCGGCCAGAAGGTCGCCCGCGCCCTCGACACGGCGACTAAATCCGTAGAACGGCTGGAAGGGGCCGTCGAGTCCACCACCAAGGAACTCGGCGATCTTCGCAACCAGACCGATCAGGCGGCCGCCGCGCAGGATCGGCTATCGGCCAAGACGCGCGATACGGCCGCTGCCGTCGCTCGTGAGGCCGAAGCTCTCGACCGGGCGAAGAAAGCACTCACCGACCAGAACACGACGCTGCGCACGGCCACCAAGGACCGTGACAGCCTTGTGCGGGCCGACGCCCGGCTGACCGATCAGATCGAGAAGCAGCGTGCCCGGCTCGATACGGCCATCGCCAAGCACCGGGAGATCGGGGCCGAGATCGCCAAGACGGCCGAGCCCACGGCGCGCCTCACCGCTTCGTTCGAGCGTGCGGAACTGGCTGTCGCCAAGCAGCAGACCCGGCTCGACGCGCTCGTCACCGAGCAGGGCACCGTGCAGGCCGCCATCGGCCAGACCAGCGCCGCCGTGGAGCGGTTCACGCAGGACGTAGCCCGTGCGACCGATGCCGTCGCCAAGCAGGAAACCGTTCTGGCCGGGGCGCAGCAGGAACACGCGGAGGCGCAGGCGGCGCTCCGGGCCGGGGCGCAGCAGCACAAGGCGCTCGAAAAGGCGGTCGAAGACACGACCAATTCGCTCGACATCCAGAAGGCCGCGCTCGACCGGGCGCAGACCGAGATGACGCAGCTTTCGGCCGCCGCCGGGCGCGCCGACGCCGCGCTGACCGAACTGGCGACCGGCTCGACCGCGCAGCTTCAGACGGCCTTCAACGCGAGCCGTCGCGCGATGCTGGAAACGCGCCGCGAATGGGCGCAGTCCGAAGCGGCCGTCAAGAAGCTCTCGGAGGGCATGGTCAAGATCGGGCCGCCCATCCGTGAGCAGGCGGTTGCGTGGAACGCGGCAGTCACGGCGGCGCGCACGGCCAAGGCGGAATACCAGACGCAGCGGGAGGGGCTGGCGCAACTGTCGGCGATCCTGCGGCAGACGGGCGGCGATGTGGATTCCCTGCGCGCCCGGCAGCAGGCGTTCCAGCAGGTCATGGCGCAGACCGGCACGGCGGTCGCCAAGCTCCGGGACGAGGCGGGCCGGTCGGTCGCGGCGTTCGAACGGCAGGCGGCCGTCACGACGCGCACGGCGAGCGAGACCCGCAAGCTGACGCAGGAGACCAACCGGATCACGCCGCGCCCGGTGAACGCGCTCGCTGAAGCCTACCGGAAGCTCTACGGCGAGACTCGGCAGGCGATGTCGTGGACGCAGCGCCTTCGCGGCGAAGTGCTGTCGCTCGTCTCGGCCTATGGCGGCATCTACGGCGTGATCAATCTGCTGTCGCAGACGATCTCGGCCTACATGACGCTGGAAGCCGTCGGCAACCGGCTCAACGTCGTGTTCTCCGGCAATCTGGAACGCGGGGCCATCGAACTCGACTGGCTGCGCCGCCAGTCCGACCGGCTCGGCATCTCGCTCCAAACCCTTGGCGACGAGTATTCGAAATTCGCCGTGGCGGCCAACACGGCCAACTTCTCGGCCGATGCCACGCGGCGCATCTTCCTGTCGGTGGCCGAAGCGGGCCGGGTGAACAAGCTCTCGGTCGAGCAGCTTTCCGGCGTCCTGCTGGCCCTCGAACAGATGATCTCGAAGGGCAAGATCACGTCGGAAGAACTGCGCCGTCAGTTGGGCGACCGCCTGCCGGGTGCGTTCTCGATCATGGCCGCCGCCCTCGGCATGACGACGGCCGAACTCGACAACATGATGAAGGCGGGCGAGGTTCTGTCGAACGAGAGCAACATGCTCAAGTTCGCGGACGAACTGGACCGCCGGTTCGGCACGCAGCTTGCCGCCTCGCTGACCACGACCACGACCGAGTTGGGCAAGTTCCAGAACGCGGCCTTCCAAGCCCTCGTGGCCTTCGGGCAGGGCGGCTTCATCGAATCGTTCACCGGCCTGCTGCGCACGCTGACTTCCACGCTGCAATCCGCCGAGTTTCAGAGCTTCATGCTCCGGGTGTCGGAAGCCTTCGGCAAGCTGACGGACGTGCTGGCGTTGGCCGTCCAGCATTTCGATCTGGTGGTCATGGCGCTGATGGCGTTCGTGGCCGTCAAGGTCGGCCCCTTCATTGCGGCTCTGATCGTGTCGATGACCTCTCTCGTCGGCGCGACCGGGGCGGTGCGGACAGCCATCGCGGCGACCATCATTTCTTTCCGGGGGATGGCGGCGGGCGCGGGGCTGTCCGCAACTGCCGTCACGAGGCTGTCGCTGGCCCTGCGTGCCCTGCTGTCCACCACGGGCATCGGTCTGGCACTGACGGCCATCTCCATCGCCATCGGCTTTTGGGCCACGCGCGCGGACGACGCCACGGCGGCCCTCACGGCGCACCGTGCGGTCGTCGATCAGGTGCGCAACGCCTACGAGGCGGCGGGCGGCGCGGTTGACGACTGGAAGGACAAGCTCGACGGCCTGACGGTCACGCAGGCGCGGGCCAACCTTCAGACGATGGAGCAACGGCTGCGCGAGGCGACCGACGCCTTTTCGCGCACCATGCCGCGCGACATCTTCGGCAACGTCTTCGAAGCGCCTGTGGCCGGGGGCTACATCAAGGCGGTCTCCGATCTCTTCGACCTGTTCAAGTCCGGCTCGATCACGGTCGAAGAGTTCCGCACGCGCCTCGACGCGCTGGCCGAGGAATACCGCGACCTCTTCCCGATCAACGCCACGCTGGCCGAGCAGTTCGACGACGCGGCCCGGTCGCTGGCCGAGCAGGTCAAGCAGACCTCC
>JACFNY010000160.1:0-2254 GCA_019454625.1 Sphingomonadaceae bacterium | reverse complement strand
CGGGACGTTCTGATCGCCCTGACCGGCACGGAGGCGGAAGCCTCGGCCGCGCTCGCCCGGCTCAACAACCGGCTGGATGAAAGCGGGGATTCCGCCTCGCGCGCGGCCGAGCAACTGCAAAACTACACCGACGCTATCGACAAGCTGAAGGAAGCGATTCCCGAACTCGCCGAAGAGATGAAATATCTCAAGGACGTGCAGGCGATTGAGGACAGCTATCAGGCCGCTCTTCAGAACGCCACGTCCATCGGGCAGACGCAGCAGGCATATGAACTCCGGCAGCGGGCGCTCGCGGCGCTCGACGCGGCGCGCTACCGTGACGCGGAACAGGCGCTCGCCCGGTTCACCGACGGCGTGGAGGCGGCGGCCGAACTGATCCGCCAGCGCGAGGGGTTCATCGCCACGCCCGAATGGGATGTGAACGCCTTCCGGGTCGGCTTCGGCTCGGACACCATCACGCTCGCGGATGGGTCCGTCCGGGCCGTGACGGAAGGCATCTCGACGACGGTGGCCGACGCCAACCGCGACCTCTACCGTCGGATCGAAGAGCTCCAGCGCACCGTCGCCCGTCAGATCGGCAGCGACCGCTTCGCGGCGATGAACCCGCAGCAGCAGGCCGCGCTCACGTCCATCGCCTACAACTACGGCTCGCTGCCGCAAAGCATCGTCGAGGCGGTGCGCACGGGCAGCGTCGAAGGCGTGCAAGAGGCCATTCGTGGGCTCGGAGACGACAACGGCGGCATCAACCGTGAGCGCCGGAACGTCGAGGCGGCGATCTTCGGGTCGCGGGCTGGCGAAGCGGCGCTGACGCAGCAGTATATTCAGGATCAGGAACGCCTCGCCGAGATCGAGCGCCGCCGCGTCGAGGACGCCGCCAAGTTCCACGAGGCGCGGGCGGCCGCGATTGAACAGGCCGAGTTCGAACTGTCGGTGGCCGATCAGGAATTGATCGCACGCGAGACGGCGCTGGCGATCCGGCAGGCCGAGAATGAGGCCAAGGCCGCCGGGACGGAACTGACGGACGACGAGCGGGCCGCAATCGAGCGCGTGACGGCCGCGCGGCTCCGGCAGCAGGCCATCGACGAGCGCAACGCGGAAATCCGCAAGCAGGCGACCGATGCCGAACAGACGGTCAATGACCTGCTGGCGCGTCGTCAGGCGCTTCAGGAGCAGCTTGCGATCTATCAGGATCGCGGCGACGTTGAGAAGGTCGCGGAACTCCGGGCCGAGATCAACGAGGTCAACCAAGCCTACCTGCGCACTATCGACGCGGCCATCGCCATGTGGGAGGCCGTCGGCGGGACCGGCGCGGACGCGGCCATCGCCAAGCTCCGGCAGGCGCGGCTCGAAGCGCAGGGTTTTTCGGCCGACGCCAAGCAGGGCTACATCGACTGGAAGCGGGTCGGCGACCTGTTTGCCTCGGGACTTGCCAATGCGTTCGACAAGTTCGCACAGGCGGTTGCCGAGGGCACCAGCATCGGCGAGGCGGCCCGAGACGCCTTCCTTCAGTTCGCGGCGGACTTCCTGCGCCAGATCGCGCAGATGATCATCCAGCAGGCGATCCTCAACGCGCTGCGGGCCTTCTTCCCCGGCTTCTTCGGGGCGGGCCACACGGGCGGCCTTGTGGGCTCGCGGCGCATCGGCGGGGGCAACCAGACGCGCCGGGTCGATCCGGCCGTGTTTGCGGGTGCGCAGCGGTTCCACTCGGGCGGTCCTGTCGGCCTGCGGCCGGGTGAAATTCCGGCGATCCTGAAGAAGAACGAGGAAGTGCTGACGCAGGACGATCCGCGCAACATCCTCAACGGGGGTGTCGGTCGGGCGATGGCCGACGGCCAGCCGTCGCCGCAGGGCGATACCAAGATCGTCAATATGTTCGACGCCGCCAGCTTCCTGTCTGAAGCCCTCAACACGAAGGTCGGTGAGCGGGCGATCCTGAATTGGGTGCGCGCCAACCCGGCCGCCTTCCGCAGCGCGCTCGGAGGGTCGTGATGACGAGGTTCTGGCCGCTCGCCCCCAACTGGCGCAACAGCGTGCCCTACGACCATGAGTTCCGCACCGAGACGCTGGTTTCGCGGGCAGGTCGAGAGCAACGGATCGCGCTCCGAAATGAGCCGCGCCGGGTGTTCTCGTTCCTGACGACCTGCCACAAGGACCAGTATCGCGCGCTCGCCCGGAACCTGACGGCCGGGCAGTCCGAGGACTGGTGGGTAGCGGACCCGGTGACGACAGTCGGGGTCACGGCCGGGGTGCCCGG
>JACFNY010000159.1:3395-5402 GCA_019454625.1 Sphingomonadaceae bacterium | reverse complement strand
GGCCCCAAATTTTCAGCCTTCACCATTCATCCTTCATCCCTGCTGTACATTCTCACCGCCACCGCCGGCCTGTACACCCACTACGCCTACCCGGTGGTGCTGATCGCCGTCAACCTGGCCGCGCTCCTCTATTTCGTTCGTCACTCGTCACTCGCCATTCGCCATTCGCCATTCGCTACTCGTCATTCGTTATTCACCGGCTGGCTGCTGCTGCTTGCCTTCGGACGGAACGGGCCGATCGGCGCGTGGCTGGAGGACTGGTTCGGCGTCACCGTCATGTTCCGCTGGACCGGCGCCGCCATCGCGGCTGCGGTGATGGCGCTGCCGCTGATGGTGCGGGCGCTGCGGCTCTCCATCGAGGCCGTCGATCGCGGCCTCGAAAGCGCCGCCCGCACGCTCGGCGCTGGCCGGACGCGCGTGTTCCTCTCGGTCACGCTGCCGCTTTCCGCCCCCGGCGTGCTCGTCGCCTGCGTGCTCGGCTTCGCGCGCTCGATCGGCGAATTCGGCGCGACGATCACGTTCGTGTCGAACGTGCCCGGCGAAACGCAGACGGTGCCGCTCGCCATCTACAGCGCGCTCCAGCTTCCGGGCGGAGAGACGCAGGTGCTGCGTCTTGCCGTCATCGCCATCGTGCTGTCGCTCGCGGCGCTGGTGGCGTCCGAAATCCTGGCGCGCCGCGCCGCGCGGGGGCGCCATGTCCTTTGACGTCGACATCGAGCGCCGTGTCGGTGAGATACGCGTTTCCGCCCGGTTTTCGGGAAGCGGTCTCGTCGTGCTGTTCGGGCCGTCGGGCGCGGGCAAGACCTCCGTGCTCAACATGGTGGCCGGGCTGCTCACGCCCGAACGCGGCCATGTCCGCATCGGCGCGGAGACGCTGTTCGATGCCGCCGCGGCCGTCGACCTGCCGCCGGAGCGTCGCCGGCTCGGCTATGTGTTTCAGGATTCGCGGCTTTTTCCGCACCTCCGGGTTGGAGAAAACCTGCTCTACGGCCATCGCCTCGCAAGGCCGGAAGACCGCTGGATGGCGTTCGACGATGCGATCCGGCTGCTCGACATCGGGCACCTGCTGGAGCGGTGGCCGAAGGCGCTTTCGGGCGGGGAAGCGCGCCGCGTCGCCATCGGCCGCGCGCTGCTCGCGGGGCCGCGCGCGCTGCTTATGGACGAGCCGCTGTCGTTCCTCGACCGTGCGCGCCGCGAGGAGGTGCTTCGCGTCGTCGAGCGCATCCGCGATACGCTGAAGCTGCCCATCCTCTATGTGACGCACGACGAGCGCGAGGTGGAGCGGCTGGCGACGCAGATCATCGAGATCGGCTGACGCATTGGCATATCCGCAAAAAGGCGGGCGCGGCGTTAAGAAGTTATTGTCGATATGAAAAGTACATTGCGGCTGAACCTTGAGGGGGAACCGGCCGTGCCGTTCAAACTGTCGCTCGATCCGGGCGAGAAATTCGCCATCAACGGCGCCGTCGTCGTCAACGGCGACCGTCGCGCCGTGCTGATGGTGGAAAACCAGGCCGCGGTGCTTCGCGACAGCGACATCATCCGCGAGGACGAGGCGCGGACGCCGGCGACCCGCCTGTATTTCGTCTGTATGCTGTCGTATCTCGATGCCGACGCAGCGGACAGCCACTACCCGCGCTTCAGCGAGCACATGGATGCGTTCATGGAGGTGGTGGAAAACCCCCGCGTGCGCCTCATCTGCGCGCAGGTCAGCCTCGCGATGATGAACCGCGAATACTACCGGGCGCTGTCGGGCTGCCGCGAGCTCATCGAGTATGAAACGCTGATCCTCGGCGGTGCCGACGCCGGGCAGCGGCTGCAAAGCCGGGCGTAAACGCGCGCGCGGGCTTTATCGGCGTCCATCGACGCCTGTCATGCCGTCATGGAATGGACGCCGGGCGGAGGCTTGGCAGGCCGGGGCCCGGTCGCTAGCGTCGCGCCGCATGTCGAAATCCCGATTTTCCGTTCCGCTTCTGGCCCTTCTGTCGCTCGCGGCATGTGCGGCCG
>JACFNY010000159.1:0-3385 GCA_019454625.1 Sphingomonadaceae bacterium | reverse complement strand
CGGAGCGCGCGCCGGTCCCGCCGTCACGCCGGAAGGCATTGCCGCGCACGTTACCGAACTGGCCTCCGACGCCTATGAAGGCCGCGAGCCGGGCACGGCGGGCGAGGCGAAGACGCTCGCCTATATCGAAGCCGCCTTTCACCGCGCGGGATTGCAGCCGCTTTCGGGAGGCGGCTACCGCTTGCCCGTGCCGCTGCTGAAGTCGGAGGCCGCGGGCGGGCGCATCTCGGCGGGGTCCGCGACCCTTGAGGGCGGCGAGACCGCGGCGATCCGCGCGCCTGTAGTCGAGGCGAGCCGTGCCGTCACGGGCGACATCGTGTTCGCGGGCTACGGCATTTCGCTCCCCGAACAGGGGCGTGACGACTTTGCCGGCATCGACCTTACCGGCAGGATCGCGTTGGTTTTCGCCGGTCTCCCCGAGGAAACGGCCGAGCCGTCCGAAGCCCTGCGCCGACAGGCCGCGCGCGCGGCGAAGCTGGCGAATGCGGCGAGTGCCGGGGCTGTCGGGGTCGTCATCGTCTACGACCTGCCGCCGGAAGACGAGATCTGGCGCGGCGCGCGCGCCCATGCGGCCCGAACGGTGTTGCAGATCGAAGGGCAGGCGGCAGGGCAGGCCGAGGTGCTTCACGCGGTCGTCGGCCGCGAGGCCGGAGGCGCGCTCGCGCGCGGCCTCGGCGCGGACCTTCCGGCGCTGAAGGCCGAAGCCGCGGCGGCGGGTTTCAGGCCGAGACTGCTCGGTCCCGGCGCGCTCTCCGCCGGGAACCGGCTGGAGCGCTTCGTTTCCTACAATCTCGCCGGCGTGCTCCCCGGTAGAAAGCATCCGGCCGACTACATCGTCTACATCGCCCACTGGGATCACCTCGGCCACTGCGGGACCGGTGCGGACACGATCTGCAACGGCGCGGTCGACAACGCGAGCGGTGTCGGCGGCCTCATCGAACTCGCGGAGGCGTTCGCGGCGGGCAAGCGCCCGGACCGCTCCGTGCTGTTCCTCGCCACGACCGCCGAGGAGAGCGGGCTGCTCGGTGGCAAGCACTTCGCCGCCTCCGGCCCCGTCGATGCGGCCCGGATGGTCGCTGCCTTCGGCCTTGACACCATCGCCGCGAACGGTCCCTCCGACGATGTCGTCGTGCTCGGGCAGGGGCTCACCAGCCTCGACGCGCGGCTTGCCGATGCCGCCAAGGCGCAGGGACGCCGGATCGTGGCGATGCCGGACGCGCAGAGCTTCTACGCGCGCTCGGACCATTTCGCCTTCGCCGAGGTCGGCGTGCCCGCCGTGATCGCGACCGGCATCTTCGCGGGCAGCGGCTTCGGCGACTACATGGGCAGGCACTATCACCAGCCCTCCGACGAGGTCTCGCTCCCCATCGACTATCGCGGCGCGGCGGCCGACATGAACCTGTTGCTCGCCGTCGGGCAGGACCTCGCGAACAGCCGCGAATGGCCCAAGTGGACGAAATCGTCGCCGTATCAGCGGCGACCGTAGCAATTCCCGAAAACCGGTGGCATAAGCCCCGCCACCTCGAAAATCGGCGACAAGGAAAACGGCATGGACATCCGGCTCGGACTCACTTTCGATGATGTCCTGCTGGTGCCCGGCGAGTCCGAGGTGCTGCCGAGCGAAACCGATCTCTCGACGCGCGTCACGCGCGAGATTTCCCTGAATGTTCCGATACTTTCATCGGCGATGGATACCGTGACCGAGGCCGACATGGCGATCGTCATGGCGCAGGTCGGCGGCCTCGGCGTCCTGCACCGCAACCTCACTATCGAGGAGCAGGCGCAGGCTGTGCGGCAGGTGAAGCGCTTCGAATCGGGCATGGTGGTGAACCCGGTGACGATGCACGCCGACCAGACGCTCGGCGAGGCGCTGGACCTGATGACGCGTCACCGCATCAGCGGTATCCCGGTCGTCGAGCGCAGCCCGAGCGGCCAGCCCGGCAAGCTCATCGGCATCGTGACGAACCGCGACGTGCGCTTCGCGGAATATCCCGAGCAGCCGATCAGCGAACTGATGACGAAGGAAAACCTCGCCACCGTCCGCCCCGGCGTGACGCACGACGAGGCGCGCAGGCTGCTGCACCAGCGCCGTATCGAGAAGCTGCTCGTGGTCGACGACGCCTATCGCTGCATCGGCCTCATCACGGTGAAGGACATCGAGAAGGCCGTCACTTTCCCGGCGGCGACCAAGGACGCGGCGGGCCGCCTGCGTGTCGCGGCGGCGACGACCACGGGCGACGCCGGTTTCGAGCGCACCGAGGCGCTGATCGAGGCCGAGTGCGACCTCATCGTCGTCGACACGGCGCACGGCCATTCGGTGCGCGTCGCCGAGGCGGTGAGCCGCATCCGCAAGCTTTCGAACACCGTCCAGATCATCGCGGGCAACGTCGCGACGGCGGAGGCCACGCGCGCGCTGATCGACGCGGGCGCGGACGGCATCAAGGTCGGCATCGGGCCGGGCTCGATCTGCACCACGCGCGTCGTCGCAGGCGTCGGCGTGCCGCAGTTCACGGCGATCCAGGATGCCGCCGAGGAAGCCGTGAAATCCGGCGTGCCGGTGATCGCGGACGGCGGCCTGCGCACTTCGGGCGACATCGCCAAGGCCATCGCGGGCGGTGCCTCCGCCGTCATGGTCGGCTCGCTGCTCGCGGGCACCGAGGAGGCGCCGGGTGAGACGTTCCTGTACCAGGGCCGCAGCTACAAGGCGTATCGCGGCATGGGCTCGGTCGCGGCAATGGCGCGCGGCTCGGCGGACCGCTACTTCCAGCAGGACATCAAGGACCAGATGAAGCTGGTGCCCGAGGGCATCGAGGGGCAGGTGCCCTACAAGGGCCCGGCGAAGGACATCATCCACCAGCTCGCGGGCGGTCTCAAGGCGGCGATGGGCTACACGGGCGCCCGCACGATCGCCGACCTCCAGCAGCGCGCGCGCTTCGTCCGCATCACCAACGCGGGGCTCCGCGAAAGCCACGTCCACGACGTGACCATCACGCGCGAGGCGCCCAATTATCCGACGCGCTAAGGCAAAGCGGTGACGCCCGCCGCGCGCGTCGAGGCGGCGATCGCGCTGCTGGGCGAGATCATCGACGCCGCTGCCGGCGGCGGCGCGGCGGCGGACACCATCATCCAGCGCTACTTCAAGACGCGGCGCTACGCCGGGCGCTCGGCGAGCGCCCCGGAAGCGGCCGTGCTGCGATGATCGGCTACGGGCGCGCCGAAGCGCCGGAGGTGCTGGCGCTGTTCGGTACGGACCCGCGCGGTCCCGCAGCGATTGCCGAGGATGAAGCGGCTGCAGTGCCGGGACTGGCGCCCGAATGGCTCTCCGCGAAATTCGCAGCCGAGTACGCCGACGCCGACAGCCTGCTCGGCGCACTCGCCCGGCGCG
>JACFNY010000158.1 GCA_019454625.1 Sphingomonadaceae bacterium | reverse complement strand
ACTGGACGGCGTAGAAATTGCGGCTCTCGTCGGCGATGGCCGCGAAGGGCGCGCCGGACGAGGTGCCGACGACGCGGAAACCGTCGGGAAGCGCGGTGACGCGGTCGCCGTGGCTCATCCACACCTGATGCTTCTCGCCCGCGCTCCAGAGGCCGTCGAACAGGTGGCAGTCGCGCACGATCTCGATGAAGGCGCGGCCGAACTCGCGGTGATCGGAGGGCGTGACCCTGCCGCCGAGCTCGGCGCACATCGTCTGCTCGCCGTAGCAGATGCCGAGCACCGGCACGCCCGCCGCGAACACGGCTTCCGGAGCCCTGGGGCTCGCCCCTTCCGTCACCGAGGCGGGGCCGCCCGACAGGATGACGCCCTTCGGCTTCAGGCGTTCGAGCGCCGCCGCGCCGCCGGAGAAGGGCACGATCTCGCAGTAGACCCCGGCCTCGCGCACGCGCCGGGCGATGAGCTGCGTCACCTGGCTGCCGAAATCGAGAATGAGGATGGAATCGCCGTGGGGAACGGTCACGCGGGGCCTCGAGGATCAGGACGTGGGATTCCGGCCGGGTTAACGCTGGCGGAAGAGCCTGTCCAGCGACCTTCGCAGCACCCTCTTGAGCGCAGGCGCAAACCCGCCTAGAGACGGCATCACATCAAGAGTTGGGTGCAAGGCCCAACGCCAACCTGCTTTCCGGGCAAGGTGGCGCTCCCTTCGGGGAGGATGTGGCCGAGCCGGCAACCAAACGGATCAAGCCACCGCGTCCTGCCCGGCAAGCGACCCGAGGATAGACGCGTCGATGCCGATCAAGATTCCCGACGACCTGCCCGCCCGCAGCACGCTGGAGCGCGAGGGCGTGATGATCATGCGCGAGACGGACGCCGTGCGGCAGGACATCCGGCCCTTGCGCATCGGCCTTCTCAACCTGATGCCCAACAAGATCCGCACCGAAACGCAGATCGCGCGGCTGATCGGCGCGACGCCGCTGCAGGTGGAGCTGACGCTGGTGCGGATGAGCGGCCACGTGCCGCGCAACACGCCCGCCGAGCACATGCTGTCGTTCTACCGGCCGTGGGCCGACATCCGGGACACCTGCTTCGACGGCTTCATCGTCACCGGCGCGCCCGTCGAGCTGCTGCCGTTCGAGGCGGTGAGCTACTGGGACGAGCTGCGCCGCGTGTTCGACTGGACGCAGACCAACGTGCACGGCTGCTTCAACATCTGCTGGGGCGCGCAGGCGGCGGTGCACCACTTCCACGGCGTGCCCAAGCACGCCCTGGACAGGAAGGCGTTCGGCGTCTTCGAGCACCACAACCTCGCCCCCGCCTCCCCCTACCTGCGCGGCTTCTCGGACGACTTCGCGATCCCCGTCTCGCGGTGGACCGAGGTGCGGCGCGAGGACCTGCCGGAGGGCCGCGGCATCACCGTGCTCGCCGAAAGCGCCGAGACGGGCCTCTGCCTGCTCGACGACCCCGCGCACCGCTCGCTGCACATGTTCAACCATGTCGAATACGATTCGACCTCGCTCGCCGAGGAGTATTTCCGCGACCGCGACGCCGGAAAGCCGATCGACGTGCCGAGGAACTACTTCCCGGACGACGACCCCTCGGCAACGCCGCAGAACCGCTGGCGGAGCCACGCGCACCTGCTGTTCGGCAACTGGGTGAACCAGATCTACCAGACGACGCCGTTCGACATGGCCGACATCGGCAACCGCTGAACCGCGGCTACCAGCCCCCGATTACCAACCCACTCCGGGCCGGGCGAGATACTCCAGTTCCTCCGGCGTGGACGCGCGGTCGAGAAGGGCGTTGCGGGTCGGGTAGCGGCCGAACCGCTCGATGACCGCCGCGTGATCGCGCGCGAAACCGATCTGGTGTTCGAGGCCGGCTTCCGCGAAGCAGCGCAGCGCGAACCGCTGCACGCCGCGATCCTCGGCGTGCATCAGCGGCATGTAGAAGAAGCCGCGCCGCACGGGGTCGAGCCGCCGGTGCCAACCCTCGCCGATGCCGAAGAGCGTGAGATCGAGCGCGGCAGGATCCGCCTCGAACGCGCGCGGCGTGCTCCGGTGGATATTACGCGAGAACTGATCGAGCAGGATGACCGCTGCAAGCAGCGTATCGACATCGTGCGTCCACGCCCCGGTATCCGCCAGCGCGCGGTCACGCAGCGCACCGAAGCGGCGGCCGATCTCGGCATCCAGCTCGGGGGATTTCGTCCAGTGCTGCTCCGATGTCAGCTCATCGAACCAGAAGGCGAGGACCGCTGCGGACTCTTCGTGAACGGACAAGGACTGGTCTCCTGCGGGAAGGGGATGGAGGCGAACGCAAGACGGCTTCCGATTTCACCGAATTTTACGACTCGACCTTCATGAATTGCAAATGCGCCCGATTCTCGCCCTGCTCCTCCTGTCGATTCCAACGCCCGCATCGGCCGACTGGACGCTGCCTCTTTCACCGAAAATAAGCAAAACGCCGGAGCACTCCATATTCGGCGCAAGCGGACCGCGCGTGTTACCACCCGATCATCCGCTGTTCCACACCGTGTCCGTCGAGGCCGTGAAGACCATGCCCGAAAAGATCGGCCACTTTCTCGTGCCGATCGTGAAGCGTCAGGAATTCGAAGACGCATTGCGAAAGGGCCTGGAATCGGCCGCCATGCTGGCGTCCGAGGGCACCCCCGCGCGGTTCACCCTGAAGGTTTCATGGAACGAACTGCACGCCCCGCTGACGATCAGCTTTTCCAGCTCCGCGCAATCCCGGATTTCATACGAGCTCGTTCGCAACGATACCGGCGAGAGCCTTTTCCTTCGCGAGATCGTCACCGAATCGAAATCGCGCGGCGGCGACGGCGCGGCGCGGCTTTCCCGAAACGCGCGCTTCGCCATCATGGTGAACATCGCATCCATGATCGCATGTCTCGACAAGGCGGCCTATGGACAGGCGCCGGAAAACTGCACCCTGACACCGTTGGTGCGGTTTTGACCGCGCGGCGCCGTCAGCGACCCGCGTAAGCGCTTTCGAAGCGGAAGTCGGTGATACGGTCGTTACGAACGTAACAATAGAAACTCTCGTCGCCGCGGCTGTCGTTGCGGCTGTCATCCCCGCGCAGCTCGACCCGGCCCGAGACGCGGTACTCGCCGCCCTGCCGGTCGACGCCGCGGATGTCGTTCACGCGCGCCTCGCGGCCATAGCGGCTGCCGAGGTCTTCCGCCTCTCGCGCGCAGGTGGAGATGGCAGCGCGCTCCTCGTTGGTGCGGTTCTTCCAGTCGCGGTCCTGCCAGCCCCAATCATCGCCGCCGGGGCGACCGTAGGTGCCGTCGCGGTTCCAGTCGCCTTCCGGTTCCCAGCCCGAATCGAGCGGACGCTCCTCTTCCTTCTTCTTCTTGGACGCGCTGGAGAGGACGGCGATGAGGCCGCCCGCGACCACGGCGCCGACGATCGCGTCGCCGAGATCGAAGCCGTCGCCGCGGCGGTGATGGCGGCGCCCGTAGCGCCCGTCGGCGTGGGCCTCCGACACGCCGAGCGGCGTGTTCGCGAAACCGGGAATGCCCGCCATCGAGGAAACCACGATGGCCGTGGCGACGCCGAAACCCATGACCTTACGCATTTGACTTACCCCGCCGATGATGCAGCGCCGGTATGCGCCGGGCGAGCTTTATCCGCGATGAACCGAGATCGCCTGAAGCACGGCACGCAGATCGGCAGGAAGCGGCACGGGGCGGCGGGTTTCTCGGTCCACGTAGACGTGGATGAAGAAGCCCTCGGCAGCGGCTTCGCCCTCGCCTTCCGCGAACAGCCCGACCTCGTAGCGGACGGACGAGGTGCCGATGTGCGCGGCGCGGATGCCCGCCTCGATGACTTGCGGGAAGGCGAGCGGGCGCGCGTAGCGGCAGCCGGTCTCGACGACGAGGCCGATGACGCCGCCGCCGTGGATATCGAGCACGCCCGCGTCGATGAGGTGCGCGTTCACCGCCGTGTCGAACCAGCCGTAATAGACGACGTTGTTGACGTGGCCGTAGATGTCGTTGTCCGCCCAGCGCGTGGTGATGCCGCGGAAGGCGGCGTAGTCGGCGCGGGCGCGGAAGGGCTCGCGGCTCAAAGCGCGGCCTCGTAGAGACGGCGGGCGTCGGCGAGGCCGATCTCGCACGGGTTGTTGACGAGCAGGCGCTGCTGCTTCATCGCCTCCGACGCGAGCAGGTCGAGATCGTCCGCGTTCACGCCGACGTCGCGGAGGCGCGAGGGCACGCCGCAGTCGGCGGCGATGGCGGCGAGCGCCTCGACGAGGCCTTGCGCCTGCGCCTGACGGCCGAGCCCGCCGAGCGACGCATCGAGGATCGGCGCGAGGTCGGCGTAGAGCGGCAGCGCGGCGGCCATGTTGTGGCCGAGCACATGCGGCAGCATCAGCGCGTTCGAGAGGCCGTGCGGCACGTGGAAATGCCCGCCGAGCGGATAGGCGAGCGCGTGGACGCCGCCCACGGGCGCATTCGCGAAAGCGACGCCCGCGAGGTGCGAACCGAGCAGCATCGCGCCGCGCGCCTCGGCGTTGCCGGGATCGTCGCAGGCGCGGCGGATGTTGGCGCCGAGG
Source organism: Sphingomonadaceae bacterium (assembly GCA_019454625.1). Lineage (GTDB taxonomy): Bacteria > Pseudomonadota > Alphaproteobacteria > Sphingomonadales > Sphingomonadaceae > Sphingosinicella. The sequence goes on along the minus strand of JACFNY010000158.1, from coordinate 826 downwards.
AGGCGGAGCGCTTCCTTCGCGAGGGCATCCGACAACGGGTTCTTGAGACGCTTCGTCGTGAACGCCTCGATGGCGTGGACCATCGCGTCGATGCCGGTGGCGGCGGTGACGCCGCGCGGCAGGCCGAAGGTGAGCGCCGCGTCGAGGATCGCCCAGTCGGCATACAGCGGGCGGGCGACGACGCCCTTCTTCTCGGCGCCGCCGACGGTGAGGATCGCGATCGGCGTCGCTTCCGAGCCGGTTCCGGCCGTGGTGGGGACAAGGACGAGCGGGAGGCGCGCGCCCTTCGCCTGATCGACGCCGTAGATGGCGTCGAGGTCGTCGCCCGAGCCGAACAGGTAGGCGACGACCTTGGCGACGTCCATCGGGCTGCCGCCGCCGAAGCCGACGAGGGAGGTGACGCCCGCATCGCGTCCGGCCGCGACGGCGGCGAGCGCGGTGGCGGCGGAGGGGTCGGCCTCGACGGCGTCGAACACCAGTGCACGGTCGCCGAGCACGGCGAGCATCGGATCGGCAAGGCCGAGGCCGCGCACGCCCTTGTCGGTGACGACGAGGACGGGGCCTTCGGGCACGAGTTCGGGGACGGACGCGCTGCGCCCGGCGCCGGAGAGCACGCGGGGGCCGTAGTCGAAGCGGAAGTCGGTCATGCGCGGCACCCTATTGGCTGGCCCAGAAAAGAAAAGGGCCGCACCCGAAGGCGCGGCCCTTGTTCTTCAGCGAAACGCGCCCGATCAGGCGGCTTCGGCGTCGTCGAACGACTCGACCGGGCCGGAGTCCTGGCCCTTGGCGCTGGTGTCGCGGTCGACGAACTCGATGATCGCCATCG
>JACFNY010000157.1 GCA_019454625.1 Sphingomonadaceae bacterium | reverse complement strand
GGTTGCCACCGCCGTGGCGGTCACTTGCGGCGTCGCGGTCGCGCTGGGCGGCGCCGACGCGGGCAATTACGATCTCGGCTATGATCCGGCGCTGTTCGTGGACCTCCAGATCGACATCGCCGCACGGACGCTGGACGTCACCGCCGTCACCGCCCTCGACAAGACTTACGACGGCACAACGTCCGCCGCGCTCGTGTTCGATACAGCGGGCCTCGTCGGCGGCGACACCATCGCGATCGACTACAGCGCCGCCTTCGCCGACAGGCACGTCGGCACCGGAAAATCGGTGAGCGCCACAGGGAGCATCACGCTCTCGGGCGACGACGCGGCGAATTACGTGCTCGCGCTCGATTCCACCCTGCTCGCCGGGCTTGCCGCCGACATCACCGCCCGCGCGCTGACGGTCTCGGATGTCGCCGCGCTCGGCAAGACCTACGACGGCACGCACGGCGCCGCGCTCGCCTTCACGTCGGACGCGGTCGCGGGCGACGACATCGCGTTCGGCTACGAGGCCCTGTTCGACGACCGGAATGCAGGCACCGGCAAGGCCGTCACCGTGACGGACGGCCTGGTCGCGCTGACGGGAACGGACGCGGGCAACTATGTCCTCGTCGTCGATCCGGCGCTGCTCGGCGGGCTCACCGCCGACATCGCCAAGAAAAGCCTCGTCGTCACCGATGTCACCGGGATCGCCAAGACCTATGACGGAAGCCGCAGCGCCGAACTCGATTTCGGGACGGACGACATCGTCGCGGGCGACGACATCGGCTTCGATTACGAGGCGCTCGCGGCGGACCGGAACGCCGGGACAGGCAAGGCCGTCATCGTGACGGGCGGCGCGGTCGCGCTCGCCGGGGGCGACGCCGCGAACTACGATCTCGTGCTCGATCCCGGCCTCCTGTCGGGCCTCAGCCTCGACATCGCGGCAAGGACCGTGACGATCGGCGCCGTCGCGGCGGAGGACAAGGTCTACGACGGCACGCGCACGGCATCGCTGGCGATCACCTGGGCGGGCATCGTCGGCGGCGACGACGCGGCGTTCGGCTACGACGCCCGTTTCACGGACAAAAACGTCGGCATCGGAAAACCCGTCACCGTCACGGGCAGTATCAGCCTGAACGGCGCCGACGCGGGCAACTATGTCGTCGCGCTCGACCCCGCATTGCTCGGCGGCCTCTCGGCGGACATCAGCGCGAAGACGCTGGGCGTCGCGGACGTGCTCGCGCTCGGCAAGACCTACGACGGTTCTCGCAGCGCCGAACTCGCCTTCGTCACCGACGACATCGTGGACGGGGACAACGTCGCCTTCGACTATGAAGCGTTGTTCGCCGACAGAAACGCGGGCGCGGGCAAGGCCGTCGGCGTGACCGGCGGCGCGGTGGCGCTGACCGGGACCGATGCAGGCAATTACACGCTCAGCCTCGACGCCGCGCTGCTGCTCGGCCTCGGCGCCGACATCGGCCGCAGGACACTCACCGTCACCGGCGTCGCTGCCGCCGACAAGACCTACGACGGCACCCGGAACGTCGCGCTCGATTTCACCACTGCGGACATTCTCGCGGGCGACGACGTCGGGTTCGACTACGCGGCGCTGGCGGCCGACCGCAACGCCGGAACCGGCAAGGCCGTGGCGGTGACGAGCGTTTCCCTCTCGGGCGAGGATGCGGGCAACTACGACCTCGCGCTCGCGGGCAGCCTGCTCGGCGGCCTCACCATCGACGTCGCCGCGAAGTCGCTCACCGTCGTTGTCGACGACCGGTCGCGCCCGCGCTTCCTGCCCAACCCGGCGTTCACCTATCACCTCGTCGGCCTCGCCGAGGGCGACGACGCCGCGGTCGTCAGCGGCGTGACCTTCCTGACGACCGCGACGGACGCCTCGCCGGTCGGGCAATATGCGATCGCGGCGTCGGGAGGTTCGGCGCCGAACTACGTCCTCGTCTACACGCCCGGCACCCTCACCGTGACCGGCCACCTGATCCCGCCCTACGATCAGGACCGCATCGTGCACGTGCCCGGCAGCCTCAGCGGCGGCGACGGCTTCGGCGGCCTCGTTTCGATCACGCCGATGCTCACCCTGCACACGCTCGCGGGTTACGCGGGCGACAGCGCACTGGGCGATGCAGCACTCGACGGACGGGGACCGTTCTGCTCCGATCCGGGGAATCGCGCCCGCGGCCGGCGCCTGTTCCCGCACCTCCAGCTCAACATGAGCGGCCGCACGCTCTACTGCCTCGGCAGCCCCTCTCGTTTTGCGCAATAGACGGCACAAATTGACAGCCCTAGTGTCATATTTCTGATTGCCGGAAGGACGTCTGCCCGGCGAGATAAAGGGACGGTAGGCGGGGAGGGTGTCGATGCGGCTGGGGTGGCTGCGGCATTGGCTTTGGGGGCATTGGCTTTGGGGGCATTGGCTTTGGGCGGCGTTCGCCGCCGTCGCGGCGACCTCGGCGCCCGCCCGCGCCGAACCGGCGCCCCTTCGCCCCAACGTCGTGCTCATCCTCGTCGACGACGCGGCGCTCATGGATTTCGGCGTCTACGGCGGCGAGGCGCGCACGCCCAATATCGACCGGCTCGCCTCGGCGGGCACGCTGTTCACGCACTATCGCACCTCGCCGCTCTGCGCGCCCTCGCGCGCGATGCTGCTGACCGGGATCGACAACCACCGGAACGGCGTCGCCACCATCCCGGAGGTGCTGCCGCCCGAGCATCGGGGCAAGCCCGGCTACGGCCTCAGGCTGGAGCCGGACGCGATCACCGTCGCGGAGCGGCTGCGGCGCGCGGGCTACCGCACCTACATGACCGGCAAGTGGCACCTCGGCAGCGGCGAGGGCGAGCTGCCGCCGTCGCACGGCTTCCAGAGGTCGTTCGCGCTCGACGCCTCCGGCGCCGACAACTGGGAGCAGAAGCCGTACATGCCGTATTACGACACGGCGCCGTGGTTCGAGGACGGGAGGCCCGCGACCCTGCCTGCCCGCTTCTATTCGTCCGAATTCATCGTCGACCGCATGATCGACTATCTGGAGGCGGATCGCGCACAGGGACGCGCGGAAGACGATCCGTTCTTCGCCTACGTGGCGTTTCAGGCCGTGCATATCCCGGTGCAGGCGCCGCGCGCCTACACGGCGCACTACGAAGCGGTTTACGACAAGGGCTGGGACAGCATCCGCGAGGCGCGCTGGCGGCGTGCGCAGGCGATGGGCCTGATCCCCAAGGGTGCGCCGCTTGCCGCCAGGCCGTCCGGCCAGCGGCATTGGGATTCGCTTGCCCATCCCGAACGCCGCCTGCTGACGAAGAGCATGGCGGTGAACGCGGGGATGATCGAGGCGATGGACCACCACGTCGGCCGCCTCCTCGCCTATCTCGAACAGCGCGGCGCGCTCGCGAACACAGTGTTCGTCGTCACCTCCGACAACGGGCCGGAGCCGAGCGAGCCGGTCAGCCAGCGCGGCTTCCCGCTCTGGATGCGGCTGAACGGCTACGACCAGGACCTGGACCGGCTCGGCGAGAAAGGCTCGTTCGTTTCGATCGGCCCCGAGTGGGCGACCGCCGCCGCATCGCCGCACAGCCTGTTCAAGTTCTATGCGTCCGAAGGCGGGCTGCGCGTGCCGTTCATCATGTCCGGCCCCGGCATCGCGCCGCAGCCGCGCGTGTCCGCCGCCGCCTTCGTCACCGACGTCGCGCCGACGCTGCTCGACCTCGCCGGTGTGGAACCCAGCGGCGGCATGGCGATGACCGGCCGCAGCCTGCGCCCCCTGCTCACCGGCGCGGCCGACCGCGTCTATTCGCCGGAGGCGCCGATCGGTATGGAGGTGGCGGGCAACGCCGCGCTCTATCGCGGCGACTACAAGCTCGTGCGCAACCTGCCGCCGCACGGCGACGGCACGTGGAAGCTCTACGATCTCGCCGACGACCCCGGCGAAACCCGCGACCTCGCCGCCGCCGATCCGGCGCGGGTGGAGGCGATGCTCGCCGACTACCGCGCCTATGCGAAAGACGTGGGCGTGCTCGAAATCCCGGAAGGCTACGATCCCTTCCGGCAGATCACGCTCAACACGCGCATCAAGATCCTGAAGCACCACGGCTGGGCGCTCGGCGGCATCCTGCTCGGCCTTATTGCCATCGTCGTTCTTGCGGCGCGCCTCGTCCGCAGACGGAGACGCGCTTGACCGAACCTCTGCCATGAAAAAACGCGCATTCCTGATCGGTGCGGCCGCGCTTCTGGCCGTCGGCGTGTTCGGCTGGATGCAGCGCAAGGAGGTGATCCTCTGGCTCGTCACCACGCTCGCCAAGGACCGCGACATCGCGGCCTACAGCCCCGTGGCGTGGCAGGAAGGCCCGGCGACCGCACCGGCGGGAGACCGCCCGCCCAACATCGTCTTCATCCTCGCCGACGACCTCGGCATCAACGACATCACGGCGTTCGGCGGCGGCGTCGCGGGCGGGCGCGTGCCGACCCCGAGCATCGACCGTCTCGCGAAGGAAGGCGCGCTGTTCGCGCAGGCTTATGCCGGCACCGCGAGCTGCGCGCCCTCGCGGGCGATGATCCTCACCGGCCGCTACCCGACGCGCACCGGATTCGAATTCACGCCGACGCCGGACGGCATGGGGCGCATGGTGGCGATGCTTTCGGACAGCGACCGCTCCGGCCTGCCGCCCGTCGACTGGAACCGCGATGCGGCGGGCGATGTGCCGCCCTTCGACGCGCAGGGCCTGCCGGGCTCGGAGATCACCGTCGCCGAAATCCTGAAAGGCGCAGGCTATCACACCGTCCACATCGGCAAGTGGCACCTCGGCAGCGGCAAGGAATTCGGCGCGAACGCGCAGGGCTTCGACGAAAGCCTGCTGATGGCGAGCGGGCTCCATCTGCCGGAGGACGACCCCGGCGTCGTCAACGCGAAGCTCGATTTCGATCCCATCGACCGCTTCCTCTGGGCGCGGATGCAATATGCCGCCGCGTTCAACGAGGGGTCGCTGTTCGCGCCGGGCGGCTACCTCGCCGACTGGTGGACCGACGAGGCGGTGAAGGTGATCCGCGCCAACCGCAACCGGCCCTTCTTCCTCTACCTCGCGCACTGGGGCGTGCACACGCCGCTTCAAGCGACACGCGCCGACTACGAGGCGGTCGGAGACATCAAGCCGCATCGCCTGCGCGTCTACGCCGCGATGGTGCGCGCGCTCGACAGGAGCGTCGGCCGCGTGCTCGCAGCGCTGAAGGCCGAAGGCCTCGACGAGAACACCATCGTCGTGTTTTCGAGCGACAACGGCGGCGCGGGCTATGTCGGCTTGCCCGACATCAACGCGCCCTATCGCGGCTGGAAGCTCACCCTGTTCGAGGGCGGCATCCGCGTGCCGCTGTTCATGCGCTGGCCCGCCCGCATCGCGCCCGGCACGCGCGTCGAGCGCCCCGCCGCGCACATCGACCTGATGCCGA
>JACFNY010000156.1:5231-5454 GCA_019454625.1 Sphingomonadaceae bacterium | reverse complement strand
GAAATCGACGTCGGCATGGGCAAACGCGCCGCGATTGCCGCAGGAGGGCGCTCGGCCCTCGGCGAACGGCCGCCGCGACAGGATCGCCGCCCCGCCGATGAAGGTCGGGCGCTCGCAGACGATCCGGTAGGGATAGGCCGCCTCGATCAGCGCAAGCCTTGCCGCCCACGGCTCCGACACCTCGGTCAGGGTGATCGCGTCCGGCCGCGTCCGGCCGACCAGC
>JACFNY010000156.1:0-5221 GCA_019454625.1 Sphingomonadaceae bacterium | reverse complement strand
GTAGCGCAGGTTGAGGTGCATCAGGCGGTAGGTGGCCCGGCTCGCGCCCTCTTCCACCGCTTCGCCCGTGCCGGGGCCGTAGGGAAAGGCAACCGTCTGGATCGGCGCGGCGAGGCCGAGCGCCAGCGCGAACAGCGCCTCGGCGCGCAAGCGCAGGGCGGCGAGAACCGGCACGAGCAGGAGGAGCAGGCCGGCGAAGTGCAGCCGCAGATGCGAGAACGAATCGAAGGCGAAATGCAGCCGGCCGAGATAGCCGAAGGTCAGCGCCGCCCCGAGGCCGGCAACGGCAGCGAGCGCGAGGAGCCGGAGAGCCAGCGCGCCGCGCCGGGGATGCTGCGAATCCGGATTCACGCCTTCTGCCCTACTGGAACGCGGTTTCGGAGAAGCTGCGCAACTTGCGCGAATGCAGCCGCTCGGTCGGCATGGCGGCCAGCTTCTCCAGCGCCCTTATGCCGATGGTCAGGTGCTGCGCCACCTGCCGCTTGTAGAAGTCGCTGGCCATGCCCGGCAGCTTGAGCTCGCCGTGCAGCGGCTTGTCGGAGACGCACAGCAGCGTGCCGTAGGGGACGCGGAAGCGGTAGCCCTGCGCGGCGATCGTCGCCGATTCCATGTCGATGGCGACGGCGCGCGACTGCGAGAAGCGCAGCGCCGAGAGCGAGTAGCGCAGCTCCCAGTTGCGGTCGTCGGTGGTGACGACGGTGCCGGTTCTGAGCCTCCGCTTCAGCGCGTCGGCGCTCTCGCCGGAGACGTCGAGCGCGGCCTGCTGGAGCGCTTGCTGCACCTCGGCGATGGCGGGGATGGGAATCTCCGGCGGCAGCACGTCGTCGAGGACGTGGTCGTCGCGGAGGTACGCGTGCGCCAGCACGTAGTCGCCGATGGTCTGCGTCGGGCGGAGGCCGCCGCAGTGGCCGATCATCACCCACGCCTCGGGCCTGAGCACGGCGAGGTGGTCGGTGATCGTCTTGGCGTTCGACGGGCCGACGCCGATGTTGACGAGGCTGATGCCGGTGCCGTCCTCGCTCATCAGGTGCCACGCGGGCATCTGGTGCCGCCGCCACGCCGCGTCGGAGGCCATGCGCTCGGGGTCGGCGTCTCCGGCGGTCATCACCACGCCGCCCGCGCCCGACAGCGCGATGTAGCGGCTGCTGCTTGTCAGCTGCTCGCAGCCCCAGCGCACGAACTCGTCGACGTAGCGGTGGTAGTTGGTGAACAGCACGTAGCGCTGCACGTGCTCGGGCGGCGTCCCGGTGTAGTGGCGCAGGCGCGCGAGGCTGAAATCGGTGCGCAGCGCGTCGAACAGCGCGAGCGGCCGCGCGGTGCTCAGCGCCGGGTTCCAGAGGCCGTCCGCGACCTCGTCGCCGATGTGGGCAAGCTCGGTCGCCGGGAACCAGCGGGCGAGTTCCTCGGCGCGGACCTCGCCGAGCTCGAGTCCGCCCGCGTCGAGCACATAAGGAAACGGGATTTCCTGACGGCCGGGCACGGCCTCGAAGGTGACGCCGTAGTCGTGGGCGAGAAGGCTGATCTGCTCGGCGAGATAGTCGCGGAACAGCGCCGGGCGCGTGATGCTGGTGGCGTAGGTGCCCGGCGCGGTCAGCCGCCCCCACGAATGGGAGGCGGGGCGCGCCGCGCGCTCGCCGCCGTAGGTGAGCCGCAGCTCGGGATAGGCGAAGGCGCCGCCCTCACGCGCCGCCGCGTCAGGTCGGGTGCCGTCCGCGATATAGGCTTGCAGCGCGGTCCGCAGCCGCTCGCGGGACGCCTCGTAGAGGCGGTCGAGTTCCGCGACGACGGCTGCGGCGTTCTGCATGTCGTCTCAGGCCAGCTGGCCCAGCAGGTGCTCGGCGCTCGACACGCGGAAGGCGCCCGGCTCCTCGACGTTCAGCTCGGAGACGACGCCGTCCTTCACCAGCAGCGAGAAACGCTGGCCGCGCTTGCCCATGCCGAACTTGGAGGCGTCCATGGTGAGGCCGAGCGCTTCCGAAAAGCTGCCGTTGCCGTCGGCGAGCATCGTCACCTTGCCGTCGGCGCCCGCGCCCTTGCCCCACGCGCCCATCACGAAGGCGTCGTTCACGGCGATGCAGGCGATCTCGTCGACGCCCTTCGCCTTCAGCTCTTCGGCATGGTCGATGAAGCCCGGCAGGTGCTTCGCCGAGCAGGTCGGCGTGAACGCGCCCGGCACTGAGAACAGCGCCACGGTGCGCCCGGCGAAGAACTCGTCGGTGTGGACGGGGGCGGGGCCGCTTTCCGTCATCGTCATCAGCGTCGCGCTCGGGATCCTGTCGCCTACCGAAATCGTCATGGCTCTTGCTCCTTGGCTGGGGGAAATCTGGACGCGCTTCGTAACCGGTCCCCCGCCGATCGCCAAGCGTCCGTTGGCAGAGCGGGGGAGGAACGCCTATACTCCCGGCGATGGACGTCGCGCCCTACCTTTCGGGACAGCTGCTGCTGTCGATGCCCGGCATGGCCGATCCCCGATTCGAGCGCGTGGTGATCGCGATGTGCGTTCACGACGCCGAGTCGGCGCTCGGGCTCGTCGTCAACAGGGTCCGCGACGACATCGACGTGCGCAGCCTGCTCGAACAGCTCGACGTCGATCCCGGCATCGCGCCCGCCGTTCCCGTGTTCGCGGGCGGGCCGGTGGAGCCGGGCCGGGGCTTCGTGCTGCACAGCCCGGAATACGAAGGACAGTCGACGCTGTCCGTCGCCGGGCGCTGGGCGCTCACCGCCACGCTCGACATCCTGCGCGACATCGCGGCGGGCAAGGGGCCGAAACGCTGGCTCATCGCGCTCGGCTACGCGGGCTGGGGGCCGGGCCAGCTCGACGAGGAGATGACGCGCCACGGCTGGTTCGCGGTGCCGGGTCGCAGCGAGCTGCTGTTCGACGCCCCGATCGAGAGCCGCTGGACCTCCGCCTTCGCGGGCGCGGGCATCGACGTCGGCCTGCTCAGCGCCAGCGCCGGGCACGCATAAACGGGCGTGCGTTCCCGTCCCCTGATCGGCCTTAATCGTTCGGCAACCGTTCCGTTTAAGGCCTGATTTACACGCGAGTCGCACTCTCCCGTCTGCCGCCGGGAGAAGAGGGTCCTCCCGGCGCGTCAGCTGGGGGTCACATCATGAGGAAAATCCGGAAAATGCTGGTCGGCAGTGCGGTGGCGCTGCTGTCCCTGTCGCTTGCGACGCCGGCCGCCGCGCAGAACTGCTGGAACGGCGCGGCGGTGAAGGCCGCCAAGGTGCGCGACCTGCAAACGCTGCTGATGGTCGGCGCGCTGCAGTGCCGCTCCACCGAGTACGACGTGCTCGGCCACTACAACCGCTTCGTGAAGGCGCACCGCGCGACGATCACGGCGCACAACGACGTGCTGAAAACGCACTTCGTCCGCGCCGGCAAGGCGCGCGACTACGACCGCTTCACCACGGCGATGGCGAACGGTCATTCGGCCGGGTCGGCGAATCCGGCGTTCTGCAAGGAAACCGCGGCGCTCGCCGAACAGGTCGCGGGCCTCGGCCGCGCCGAGGTGGAGGCGATCGCCGACAGGATGTTCACGTCGCCCAAGGGCGTCGGCCGCACCTGCTCCTGACATCGTTTCAGTCTCGTCGCGTCGCGTTACCGTTTTCCCAGTCCCACCGGCCCGTCGCCGCTGTTTTTCCTCCCCTTTTGCGGCGGCGGCGGGCGGCCTCTTGCGGCCGCGCGAAGCTCCGTGTTCGCGCGGCCGACTTTCTCTCCGGGACATAAAGAGTTCTTTATGGTCTCTCTTGCCTTGTTTCGGCGCCTCCCCTAATCCCGCCCCGTAGGCGCGCGGCTCTCCGCGCGAGACCCAGGGACAGGAAACGAACACATGGCGCAGGATTACATCGTCCGGGACATCGGCCTTGCGGACTGGGGCCGCCGCGAGCTTGCCATCGCCGAAACCGAAATGCCCGGCCTCATGGCGCTGCGCGCCGAATACGGCGCCGCGAAGCCCCTGAAGGGCGCGCGCATCACCGGCTCGCTGCACATGACGATCCAGACGGCGGTGCTGATCGAGACGCTGAAGGCGCTCGGCGCCGAGGTGCGCTGGGCCTCGTGCAACATCTATTCGACGCAGGACCACGCCGCCGCCGCCATCGCCGCGCAGGGCATCCCCGTGTTCGCGGTGAAGGGCGAGACGCTCGCCGAGTACTGGGACTACATCGACCTCACCTTCCAGTGGCCGGGCGAGCCCGCCAACATGATCCTCGACGACGGCGGCGACGCCACCATGTTCGTGCTCTGGGGCGCGCGTATCGAGGCCGGGGAGAGCTTCCCCGCGCCCGCCAACGAGGAGGAAGAGGAATTCCAGCGCGTCGTAAAGGCGCGCGCCGCCGCCTCGCCGGGCTTCTTCGCGAAGACGCTGAAGAGCATCCGCGGCGTCTCCGAGGAGACGACGACGGGCGTGCACCGCCTCTACGAGCTCGCCAAGGCGGGCAAGCTGCCGTTCCCGGCGATCAACGTGAACGACAGCGTCACCAAGTCGAAGTTCGACAACAAGTACGGCTGCAAGGAAAGCCTCGTCGACGGCATCCGCCGCGGCACCGACGTGATGATGGCGGGCAAGGTCGCCGTCGTCGCGGGCTACGGCGACGTCGGCAAGGGCTCGGCCGCCTCGCTGCGCGGCGCGGGCGCACGGGTGATGGTGACAGAGATCGACCCGATCTGCGCGCTTCAGGCGGCGATGGACGGCTTCCAGGTCGTCACCATGGAGACGGCGGCGCCGATCGCCGACATCTTCGTCACCGCGACCGGCAACAAGGACGTCATCACGCTCGATCACATGCGCGCGATGAAGGACATGGCGATCGTCGGCAACATCGGCCACTTCGACAACGAGATACAGGTCGGCGCGCTCAAGAACTACAAGTGGACCGAGGTGAAGCCGCAGGTCGACATGGTCGAATTCGTGGACGGCAAGCGCATCCTGCTGCTCTCGCAGGGCCGCCTGCTCAACCTCGGCAACGCCACCGGCCACCCGAGCTTCGTGATGTCGGCGAGCTTCTCCAACCAGGTGCTGGCGCAGATCGAGCTGTTCACACGGGGCGGCGACTACAGGAACGAGGTCTACGTGCTGCCGAAGCACCTCGACGAGAAGGTCGCGGCGCTGCACCTCGACAAGCTCGGCGTGCACCTGACGAAGCTCTCGGGCGAGCAGGCCGCTTATCTGTGCGTCGATGCCGCCGGTCCGTTCAAGTCCGACAAGTACCGCTACTG
>JACFNY010000155.1 GCA_019454625.1 Sphingomonadaceae bacterium | reverse complement strand
ATGGCCGACTTCCAGTCCGGCCGCATCCAGCTTCTCGTCGCGACGACGGTTGTCGAGGTTGGCGTCGACGTGCCGGAGGCGAGCCTGATGGTGATCGAGCAGGCCGAACGCTTCGGTCTCGCCCAGCTCCACCAGCTTCGAGGGCGCGTGGGTCGCGGTGCGGCGCGCTCGGTGTGCCTGCTCGTCCGTGCCCCGAACATCTCGGAAACCGCACGCCAGCGTCTCGCGCTCATCCGCCGCTCGAACGACGGTTTCGAGATCGCCGAGGAGGACCTCAAGCTGCGCGGCGGCGGCGAGCTTCTGGGCGTCCGTCAGTCCGGCGACCCGGAGTTCCGCATCGCCACGCCCGAGCAGGTCGGCGCGCTCGTCGAGGCTGCCCGCGACGACGCCCGCCTGCTCGTCGAGCACGAAGGCGGGCTTTCCGGCGCGCGCGGCGAGGCGGCGCGCATTCTTCTCTACCTCTTCGGACGCGATGCCGCAGTCGGCCTCTTGCGTTCCGGCTAGCCGTTTGCGACAGCGCCGGAAGAATGAAGATTCCGATTGTAACCGCGTTGCTGCTCGCGCTCGCCGCGCCGTCGTTCGCGGGGGCCGACTGGGCTTCGGCGCGGCTCGAAAACGCCATGTCCGCCTACCGCACGGGCGACTACCGTGCGGCGCAGCGCGGCTTTCAGCGCCTTGCCGAGCACGGCTCCGCCGTCGCCGAGACCATGCTCGGCGTCATATATGCGGAGGGGAGAGGCGTTCGGGCGAACCCGGCTGTGGCTGCGGGATGGTTCCGCCGCGCCGCGAGCCGCGGCTACGGCCCCGCGCAGATCGCGCTCTCGGATGCCTTCGCGCGCGGAAGCGGCGTCGGCCGCGACACGCGCGCCGCCTATTTCTGGGCGCTCGCCGCGACGATCGGCGGCGACCGCAGCGCCGAGACCTCGGGCCGGACCCGTGTCGCCGCGCTCGGCAAGCACCTCAGCGCCGAGGCGCGCGCGGAAATCTCCGCAGACGTCCACAACTGGCGCCCGAGGGCCCAGCGGCTTCGGTAGTCAGGGCGTCGAGGGGGGTCGTCTTACCCGAAGCTCACTACGCCGTGCCGCTTCTTGCCCGCCGACACGCGTACCGCGCCGGTGCCTGAGATCGTGGACGCCGCGTCTGTCACGGCTTCGCCGTTCACGCGGGCACCGCCCTGCGCGATCAGGCGGCGTGCTTCGCCTTTCGAGGCGGAGAGGCCGAGGTCGACGAGGGCATCGACGAGCGGGATCGGACCGGTCGCGGCGATGTGCGGCAGGTCCTCGCCCGCACCGCCTTCGGCAAACGTCGCGCGTGCGGTTTCCGCCGCGCCCTGCGCGGCGTCCTCGCCCCGGCACATCGCCGTCGCCGCGTTCGCCAGCGCTTCCTTGGCGGCGTTGATCTCCGCGCCTTCCAGCGCTTCGAGCCGCGCGATCTCGTCCAGCGGCAGGTCGGTGAACAGTTTCAGAAACCGGCCGACGTCGGCGTCGTGCGTGTTCCGCCAGAATTGCCAGTAGTCGTAGGCGGGGAGCGAATCCTCGTTCAGCCACACGGCGCCCGCCATCGTCTTGCCCATCTTGCCGCCGTCCGCCGTGGTGATGAGCGGCGTCGTCACGCCGAACACCTCGGTTCCGTCCACGCGGCGGCACAGCTCGACGCCGTTCACGATGTTGCCCCACTGGTCGGAGCCGCCCATCTGCAAGCGGCAGCCAGCGCGCCGCGACAGTTCGAGGAAGTCGTAGGCCTGCAGGATCATGTAGTTGAATTCGAGGAACGACAGCGACTGCTCGCGGTCGAGGCGCAGTTTCACCGAATCGAAGCTCAGCATCCGGTTCACCGAGAAATGCTGGCCGATGTCGCGCAGGAACGGGATGTATTCCAGCCGGTCCAGCCACTCGGCGTTGTCGAGCATCACGGCATCGGTCGGCCCGTCGCCGAACACGAGGAACCGTTCGAAGATGCGCTTGATCGAGGCGACGTTGCCCGCGATCGTCTCGGTCGTCATCAGCCGCCGCGCCTCGTCCTTGAAGCTCGGGTCGCCGATCTTGCCGGTGCCGCCGCCCATCAGCACGATCGGCTTGTGCCCGGTCTGCTGGAGGCGCCTGAGCAGCATGATCTGCACGAGACTGCCGACATGCAGCGACGGCGCCGTGGGATCGAAGCCGATATAGCCCGGCACGACCTGCTTTTCGGCCAGCGCGTCGAGCGCCGCCGCGTCGGTCTGCTGATGGATGTAGCCGCGCGCATCGAGCAGGCGTAGGAGATTGGACTTGAATTCGGTCATGGCGAGCGGGCGCATAGCATGGGGGTGAGCGGATGAGTAGCGGGCTTTATCGCGCCGTCGGCCTGATGTCCGGCACGTCGATGGACGGCATCGACGCCGCGCTCATCGAGACGGACGGTGAGGCCTATGTGCGTCCGCTCGGCTTCCTCAGCGTCCCTTATGGGGAGACGACGCGCGGCCGGCTGCGCGCGTCGATCGAGTGCGCGCTCGGCAAGGATGCGCCGGGCCCCGATGCGGTGATCGACGAAACCGCCGCCGAGATCACGGCACTGCATGTCGGCGCCGTGCGCGCGCTGCTCGGAGATGATACGGTCGATGTTGTCGGCTTCCACGGCCAGACGGTGGCGCACCGGCCGGAGCGCGGCTGGACATGGCAGATCGGCGACGGCGCGGCGCTCGCGAAGCGGCTCCGGATCACGGTCGTCGCGGATTTCCGCGCCGCCGACGTCGCGGCGGGTGGGCAGGGCGCGCCGCTGCTTCCCGTGTATCACCGCGCGCTGGCCTCGGGGCTCGAAGGGCCGGTCGCCGTGCTCAACCTCGGCGGCGTCGGCAACATCACGTTCCTCGGCGCCGACGAGACCATGATCGCCTTCGATACCGGCCCCGGCAACGCGCTCATCGACGACTGGGTGCGGGGCACGCAGGGAGTTGGCTACGACGCGGGCGGCGCGCTTGCCGCCTCGGGGGTGGTCCACGAGGAGGTCGTGGCGCGCATGGCGGACCTCGACTGGTTCGCCTTGCCGCCGCCCAAGTCGCTCGACCGCCACGCCTTCTCGCTGAACGATGTCAGCGGCCTGTCGGCGGCGGACGGCGCGGCGACGCTCACCGCCTTCACCGCCGAGACGGTGCGCCTCGCGCTTCCGCATCTTCCCGCACGGCCCGCGCGGCTGCTCGTCACCGGCGGCGGACGGCACAATCCCACGCTGATGCGGATGCTCGCGGAGCGGACGGGAATCCCTTCCGATCCGGTCGAAACGGTCGGCTGGCGCGGCGACGCGATGGAGGCCGAGGGCTTCGCTTACATGGCGGTGCGACGTCTCCGCGACCTGCCGATCAGCTTCCCCGGCACCACCGGTGTGCCGTCACCCACCATCGGCGGCGTCGTCTTCCGGCCCTGACACGTCTGTACGGCGGGTGACTTGCCAAAGGCCCGCGCAATTTTCTAACACAGCGCGCGAGTCGGCGCTGGGACCGCGGGCCGCAACAGCGAGTTTGAGGAGAGCATGATGACATCCGGTCTTGAATTCCGCGTCACCCCCGCGACGCCGGTCCCCGCCGCGGAGCGCGCGAAGCTGATTGAAAACCCCGGATTCGGGAAGCTCTTCACCGATCACATGGTGACGATCGAATGGAGCGACGGGAAGGGCTGGCACAATGCCGAGGTGCGCGCCCGCGCGCCGTTCTCGCTCGACCCGGCGAGCGCCGTGCTGCACTACGCGCAGGAAATCTTCGAGGGCATGAAGGCCTATCGCGGGCGCGGCGGCGAGATCACCATGTTCCGTCCCGAAGAGAACGCGCGCCGCTTCAACGAATCGGCGGACCGCATGGCGATGCCGCGGATTCCCGAAGAGCTGTTCGTCGAGGCGGTCGGGAAGCTGGTCGCCGCCGATCGCGACTGGATCCCGGACGGGGAGGGCAGCCTGTACCTCCGCCCCTTCATGTTCGCGGACGAGGTGTTCCTCGGCGTGAAGCCCGCCGCGCACTACATCTTCTGCGTGATCGCAAGCCCCGTGGGCCCCTATTTCAAGGGCGGCGGCAAGCCCGTCACGATCTGGGTTTCGGACAACTACACACGCGCCGCGCCCGGCGGCACCGGCGCGGCGAAGTGCGGCGGCAACTACGCGGGCAGCCTCATCGCGCAGGCCGAGGCGATCCGCGAGGGCTGCGACCAGGTTGTGTTCCTCGATGCGGCCGAACGCCGCTGGGTCGAGGAACTGGGCGGCATGAACGTGTTCTTCGTGATGGACGACGGCAGCCTCGTCACGCCGCCGCTCGGTACGATCCTTCCCGGCATCACGCGCGCCTCGCTGATCGAGCTTGCCCGCGGCGACGGCCTGAAGGTGGAGGAGAAGCCCTACAGCTTCGACCAGTGGAAGGCGGACGCGGAGAGCGGCCGCCTGCGCGAGGTGTTCGCCTGCGGCACGGCGGCGGTCGTTGCAGGGATCGGCACGGTGCGTTTCCGGGGCGGCGAATTCACGATCGGCGACGGCACGACCACCGGCCCCGTCACCCGGAAGTTGCGCGAGGCGCTCGTGGGCATCCAGCGCGGCGAATCGAACGACGAACGCGGCTGGATCCACAAGGTCGACTGATCGCAGGAAAAAGAGAGCCCCCGGCTTCACGCGAGGCCGGGGCTCTCTTTTTGTTCGGTTCCTAGCGGTCCGTCGCCAGCCGCATGTCGAGATAGGCGTCGATCACGCCCATCAACTCGTTCATCTCGTTCGCGAAGAAGTGGTTCGCGCCCGGGACAGTCTCGTAGGTGATGGTGATGTGCTTCTGCGTCTTCAGCTTGTCGACGAGCTTCTGCACCGCGCCGTGCGCCACCACCTCGTCGGCGAGGCCCTGCACGATGAGGCCCGAGGACGGGCAGGGCGCGAGGAAGCCGAAGTCGTACATGTTCGCGGGCGGCGCGACCGAGATGAAGCCCTTGATCTCCGGGCGCCGCATCAGCAGCTGCATCCCGATCCACGCGCCGAAGCTGAAGCCGCCGACCCACGTGACGGGTGCTGCGGGGTTGAACTGCTGAAGCCAGTCGAGCGCGCTCGCCGCATCCGAAAGCTCGCCGATGCCCTGGTCGAACGTACCCTGGCTGCGGCCGACGCCGCGGAAGTTGAAACGCAGCGTTGCGAAGCCGCGCCTCACGAACGACTGGTACATCGCCTGCACGATGGCGTTGTTCATCGTGCCGCCGCCCTGCGGGTGCGGGTGCAGCAGGATGGCGACGGGAGCGCGCGGCTTGTTGCCGGGCTGGTAGCGTCCCTCGAGCCGGCCTTCCGGTCCGGGGAAAATCACTTCGGGCATCTATGGTCCTGATACTGTGCGCGTGAAAGCGCATCCCTATATAGGAAACGCCCTTCAGGACTCAATGATGAGTCGCGGCGGCGGCAAGGCATGGAATTGACGACGCGAATCTATCTCGACTGGAACGCCACCGCGCCGATGGATTCCGCTGCGGCCGATGCGATGGCGGAGGCGGCGCGGGTGTGGGCGAATCCGTCGTCGGT
>JACFNY010000154.1 GCA_019454625.1 Sphingomonadaceae bacterium | reverse complement strand
ATGCGGTCGTCGCGGCCTTGCAGCAGCTTGAGGCTCGCCATGTAGTCGCGCATGTCGCCGTCCGGCGGGGTCACGACGCTCGTCGACCAGCCCATCACGTGGTCGCCGGTGAACAGCGCCTTCTCCTCGTGGAGCGCGAAGCAGAGGTGGTTCGAGGTGTGGCCGGGCGTGTGCACCGCCTCGATCGTCCAGCCGCCGTCCGCCCATACGCCGCCGGGGACGACCTCGCCGTGCGAAAGCACCGCGTCGGGCGCGTAGGTCGTGTCGAAGGCGGCGTCGGTGCGGGGGCCGTCGTCATCGAGCGCGAGCGGCGCGCAGCCGAGCACGCGTGCGCCCGAGGTTTCCTTCAGGCGCACGGCGAGCGGGCTGTGGTCGCGGTGCGTGTGGGTGACGAAGATATGGCTGACCGTCTCGCCCTTCGTGGCGGCGAGGATCGCTTCCAGATGGTCGTCCTCGTCGGGGCCGGGGTCGATGACCGCGACCTTGCCGTTTCCGACGATATACGTGCCGGTGCCGAGGAAGGTGAAGGGGCTGGGGTTCCGCGCGAGCACGCGGCGGACGAGCGGTGACACGCGCTCGCTGGCGCCATAGGGCGCGGCGTCGATAGCAGCCTTCATGTCCATCAGCCCCATGTGGCAGCGGCAGGGGCCGCTGCCAAGGGTCAACGGTCCTACAGCGGCACGATCTCGTTGAACGGCGTGTCCTTGTCCGGCCTCAAATCGCCCGGCAGGCCGAGCACGCGCTCGGCGATGATGTTGCGCAGGATCTCGTCGGTGCCGCCCGCGATGCGGAGGCCCGCCGACCACATGTAGGCGCCCTGCAGGCGCGCAAGGTCGCTGTCCTTCGCGCCCGCCGCGAAGCCTTCGCCTTCGGCGAGGTCGAGCGCGAAGGCGGCCATGTCCTGCATCGTCTTGGCGACGACGACCTTGGCGATGGATTGCTCCGGCCCCGGCGCCTTGCCCTGCGACAGCGCCGAGAGCGCGCGCATCTGCGTGAGCCTGACGCCCTCGTCGGCGATATAGGTGTCGGCGATGCGGGCGCGCACGTCCATGCGCTCGATCGCCGGGCCCTGTTCGGTGTCGATGCCTCTCGCGAGGTCCATCAGCGTGCGCCAGCCGGGCGAGCTCTGCGGCTTGCCGCCGACGGCGAGGCGCTCGTTCATCAGCGTGGTGAGCGCGGCCTTCCAGCCGTCCCCCACCGCGCCCAGCCGCCATGCGTCGGGCACGCGCACGCCGTCAAAGAACACCTCGTTGAAATCGGCGCTGCCCGACATCTGCTTCAGCGGCCGCGCCTCGACGCCGGGGGCGTGCATGTCCACGATGAACATGGTGAGGCCCTTGTGCTTGGGCGCGGCGGGGTCGGTGCGGGTGACGATGATGCCGTAATCGGAAAGGTGCGCGAAGGTCGTCCACACCTTCTGGCCGGTGATGATCCAGTCGTCGCCGTCGCGCACCGCCCTGGTGCGGATACCGGCGAGGTCCGAGCCCGCGACGGGCTCGGAGAAGAGCTGGCACCAGACCTCGCTGCCGTCCAGCGCCCTCGGCACGAAGCGTTCGATCACGTCCTTCGCGCCGTGCGTGAACACGGTGGGGATGCACATGCCGAGGCCGATCGAATAGAGGCCGGTGGGCGCGGCGGAGCGGCCTTCCTCCTGCCCGAAGATGATCGCGTTCATCGGCCCGAGGCCCTGCCCGCCGAACGCCTTCGGCCACGTGAGGCCCGCGTAGCCCGCTTCGTATTTCTTCCTCTGCCAGCTCTTCTGGCGGGCGACGTACTCGTCCTGCGATTTCGGCTCGGGAAGGCCCTCGTAGGCCTTCGTCGCCTCGGCGATCCACGCGCGGACCTTGGCGCGGTATTCGGCTTCCTGCGGGGTGTCGTTGAAATCCATCCGTCTTCTCCCTCAGGCCGCGGCGCGGTTGCGCTGTTCGAGCGCGCGCACCAGCCGGTCCGCCCAGAACGCGCGGTTGCCGAGCGCGGTGGAAAGCTGCCGGGCGCGGCGGTAGTAGAACTGGCAGTCCGACTCCCACGTGAAGCCGATGCCGCCGTGGAGCTGGACGTTCTCCTCGGCGATGAAGCGCACCGCGTCGAGGCTCGCGGCGCGCGCGGCGGCGGCGGCGTGGCGAAGCTCGTCCGCGTCCGCCGCGAACGCCCATGCGCCGTAGAGCGCGTGCGCGCGGGCGAGCTCCAGCTTGATGTACATGTCGGCGCACTTGTGCTTGACGCCTTGATAGCGGCCGATGCGCTGGCCGAAGGCGACGCGGTCCTTGGCGTAGGCGACCGCCGTCTCCATCGCCGCGCTTGCCGTGCCGATCGCCTCGAAGGCGAGGATCACGGCGGCGCGGTCGAGGAAGCGCTGGTAGTCGGCGGTGGTGCCGAGCGGCTCGGCGGGGGCGCCGGACAGCGTGACCGTGCCGTGCTTGCGGACGAGGTCGAGCGTCGCGGCGGGGGTGACGGCGGCGTCCTTCAGGTCGACGAGCCAGAGCGCGGGGCCGTCCTCTCCTGCGGCGGTGACGACCGCGAGGTGCGCGGCGAGCGCGTCCGCGACGGGCGACTTGGTGCCCGTCAGCCTGCCACCCTCGGCGCGGGTCGCGGGCATGGCCGCGGGCGAGTTCGCGCCTTCGCTCCACGCGTAGCAGGCGATGGTGCTGCCGTCCGCGATGCCGGGCAGGTGCTGCGCCTGCTGTGCCTCGCTGCCGGCGAGCAGCAGCGCCTCGGTGGCGAGCAGCGTCGAGAGGAACGGCACGGGCGCGAGGCTGCGGCCGAAGTCTTCCGCGAGCACGCAGCTCTCCTCGGGCGACAGGCCGACGCCGCCGTGCGCCTCCGGCACGCGCGCGGCGGTGAGGCCGAGGTCGACCACCCGCCGCCACAGCGCCGCGTCGAAGGGTGCGTCCGACTCCATGATGCGCCGCGCCGCGTCCGGTCCCGCGCCCGCCGCCAGCATCCGCCGGGCGGACTCGCTGAGCGCCCTGGCGTCGTCCGAGAAATCGAAATTCAAGACACCCTCCCGCAATGTTCGCACGAAACATGTGCCGCAGAGGCTGCGCGCGCATCCCGTGACTTGTGAGAGGCGGCTATTTCCGGGCGAAAAGCGCCTCCGCCGCGGACTTGACGCTGCCGGCCTCGGCAAGGTGGGCGCGCGTCCGCCCGATCTCGGCCTCGAGCGCGGCGATGCGCGCCCGGAGTTCGTCCTGCGACAGCGGCCCGAGATCCTGCCGCGTGAGCAGGGTCAGCGGATCGTCTTTCGTTTTCGGCAGAAAATCGTCGTCCATAAGGTTAACCGGTATCTGGAGTGGCCGCGCAATCTGCGCTAGAGGGGCGCCGCGAACAAGGGGGAGGGGTGACGTCATGGCCGGGTTTCCAGTGGACATGATCGCGATAGACCCCGAAGGCCCCGGCGGGCCCGAGGTCCTCGTCCCCGTCCGCCGCCCGGTGCCCGCGCCGAAGGACGGCGAGGTGCTGGTGAAGGTCGCCGCCGCGGGCGTGAACCGGCCGGACGTGCTGCAACGCCTCGGCCTCTATCCGATGCCGCCCGGTGCGCCCTCGATTCCGGGGCTGGAGATCGCGGGCGAGATCGTCGCTGCGGGCAGCGGCGCGGGGCGCTGGCAGGTCGGCCAGCAGGTCTGCGCGCTCGTCGCGGGCGGCGGCTACGCAGAGTATTGCACGGTGCCCGAAGGCCAGTGCCTGCCGGTGCCCGAGGGGCTTTCGCTCGTCGAGGCGGCGAGCCTTCCCGAGACCTATTTCACCGTCTGGTCGAACCTCTTCGAGCGCGGCTACGGCGCGCCGGGCGAGACGGCGCTCATCCACGGCGGCACCAGCGGCATCGGCGTCACCGCGATCCTGCTCTGCAAGGCGTTCGGCCTGACTTCGATCGTCACCTGCGGCAGCGCGGAGAAATGCGCGGCGGCGCTGGCGCTCGGCGCCGATCACGCGATCGACTACAAGGCGCAGGACTTCGTCGCCGAGGTCGCCGCGATCACCGGCGGGCGCGGCGTCAATGTGGTGCTCGACATGGTCGGCGGCGACTATCTCGCGCGCAACGTCAAATGCCTCGGCGAAAGCGGGCGGCATGTCTCCATCGCGTTCCAGCGCGGGATGACGGGCGAACTCGATCTCGGCGCGGTGATGCGCAAGGGGCTGATCCTGACCGGCTCGATGCTGCGTCCGCGCAGCGTCGAATACAAGTCGCTGCTCGCCGACAGCCTCGCCGCCGATGTCTGGCCGCTGTTCGCGAGCGGCGGCCTCAAGGCCGTGGTCGACCGCGTGTTCCCGCTGGAGGCCGCCGCGGACGCGCATCGCTACCTCGAATCCGGCGCGCATGTCGGCAAGGTGGTTCTGGAGATCCCGCATGGACAGGCTGACGCTGCATGAAGACCCGGTTTCGGGGAACTGCTACAAGATCCGCCTGACCGCGGCGCATCTCGGCTTTCCGCTGGAAAGAAAACTCTATGACATCCGCAAGGGCGAGACGCGCACGCCGGATTATCTCGCGACCGTGAACGCGAACGGCCGGGTGCCGGTGCTCCAGGTCGGCGAACGATATTTGCCGGAATCGAACGCGGCGATCTTCTGGCTTGCCAAGGGGTCGGCGCTGATCCCCGCGGACCGCTGGGACGAGGCGGACATGCTGCGCTGGATGTTCTGGGAACAGTACAACCACGAGCCGAACATCGCGACGCTGCGCTTCTGGCTCGCCTACGTGGGCCGCGACGCGCTTTCGGACGCGCAGCGCGCGCAGATCGACGGCAAGCGCGCGGCCGGCGAGGCAGCCCTGAAACTGATGGATGCGCACCTGACGCATCGCCAGTGGTTCGTCGGGAACAGCGTCAGCCTCGCCGACATCGCGCTCTACGCCTACACGCACGTCTGCGGGGAAGGCGGCGCGTTCGACCTTGCGGCCTATCCGCGCGTGCAGGGCTGGCTCGCGCGCGTCGCGGGACTGCCGGGGCATATCCGGATCGAGTCCTGAAAACCGCCCGGCTGCGCGTTACGCGGATCGCTTCCATTGCGATCCTGGCAGGCGTCAGGCCGCCAGTGTCGGAATGCGCTCGATCTCCGCGGCGATCGCCTCGCCTTCGACGGCGAGATCATAGGCGGCCTGCATACGAAGCCAGAAGCCTCCGCCGTTTCCGAGCAGCTTGCCGAGCCGCAATGCGGTGTGCGGTGTGATCGGCTGACGTTCGCCGAGGATATCGTACAGCGTCGGCCGCGAAATACCGAGGAGCGACGCGATCTCCGTTTTCGACTTGCCCAGTGCGGGGAGCACGTCTTCGCGCAGGATTTCGCCGGGGTGCGTAGGGCGAAGCCCCTTCGTCGGCATGGCTGAACCTCCTTTCAGGTCAATGATAGTCTTCGATATCGACATCTACGGCGTCGGTGCCGTCGAAGCCGAATGTGATCCGGTAGTTTCCGCTCGCGTCGACCGCATATCGCTTGGGCTTCCCCTGCAAGCCATGAAACCGATAGCCGGGCAGGTTCATTTCCTCCGGTGTGACCGCGGCCTCGAGCG
>JACFNY010000153.1 GCA_019454625.1 Sphingomonadaceae bacterium | reverse complement strand
CCGCGATCGCCGAGCGGCAGGCCTCGACGGACGAGCTGACCGGAACCGCCTCCCGCCGCATGTTCCTTGCCCGACTCGAGGCCGCAGGCGAAGCCGCCAAAGCGAACGGCACCGCCTTTTCGGTGGCGCTGTTCGACGTCGACCACTTCAAGTCCGTCAACGACCGCTTCGGCCACGACGTCGGCGACGCCGTGCTGCGCCATGTCGGTGCGCTCGCCACGGCCATCGTCGGGCGGCACGGGCTCGTCGGGCGGCTCGGCGGCGAGGAGTTCGCCGTGCTGATGCCGGGCCGCAGCCTCGATCAGGCGGCGGGCCTCTGCGAGGCGCTGCGCAAGGCCTGCTCCGACACCGACGACATGCCCGAGGGCGTCGTGCCGGTGACGATCAGCGTCGGCGTGGCGGCAATGGCGCGCGGATGCGCGCCCGCCGACGCCCTGAAAGCCGCCGACGCGGCGATGTATCTCGCCAAGACCGGGGGCCGCGACCGGGTGCAGATCGTCCGCTGAGACACGATTTCGTCGGCCCCCGGCACGCGGCTTTCTTGACATTTGGCCGGGAAGCGCCAAAAGCGCCGCGCAGGGCCTTTCCTTAACGCCTGCACAAGGTCATTGAATTTGAGCTTTCACGCCCTCGGCCTTTCGGACGAGCTTCTCGCGGCCGTTACCGACAGCGGCTACAACGAGCCGACCCCCATCCAGCGGCAGGCGATCCCGCTGGTGCTGATGGGCCGCGACATCATCGGCGTGGCGCAGACGGGCACCGGCAAGACGGCCTCCTTCGTGCTGCCGATGATCGATATCCTCGCCCACGGCCGCGGCCGCGCCCGGATGCCGCGCTCGCTCATCATCGCGCCGACGCGCGAGCTGGCCGACCAGGTGGCGCAGAACTTCCTGAAGTACGGCAAGAACCACAACCTCTCGATGGCGCTGCTGATCGGCGGCGTCAGCTTCGGCGACCAGGACAAGGCGCTGGAAAAGGGCGTGGACGTGCTGATCGCCACGCCCGGCCGCCTGCTCGACCAGTTCGAGCGCGGCAAGATCCTGCTCTCGGGCGTCGACATCCTCGTCATCGACGAGGCCGACCGGATGCTCGACATGGGCTTCATCCCCGACGTCGAGCGCATCTGCTCGCTGCTCGGCCCGAACCGGCAGAGCCTGCTCTTCTCCGCCACCATGGCGCCGCCCATCAAGAAGCTCGCCGACCGCTTCCTGAAAGACCCGCGCATGATCGAGGTGGCGCGGCAATCGAGCACCAACGCCAACATCGCGCAATCGCTGCTGATGACCGGCCCGCGCGAGAAGAAGCAGGCGCTGCGCGGGCTTCTGCGTGCCGGGGAGGTGACGAGCGCGATCGTCTTCTGCAACCGCAAGCGCGACGTGAAGGAGCTCGCCGACTCGCTGAAGCGCGACGGCTTCCGCGCCGGGCAGATCCACGGCGACATGGAGCAGCGCGACCGCCTGTCGACGCTGGAGGACTTCAAGGCCGACCGCATCTCGATTCTCGTCGCGTCGGACGTCGCCGCCCGGGGCCTCGACATCAAAGGCGTCAGCCACGTCTTCAACTACGACGTGCCGTTCAACGCCGAGGACTACGTCCACCGCATCGGCCGCACCGGCCGCGCCGGCAAGACCGGCATCGCGGTGACGCTCGTCACCCCCGCCGACGCCGAGCTCGTCGCCGACCTCGAGAAGCTGATCGGCGCGCGCATCGACCGCCGCGGCAATGCGCCGCAGGCCGATACCGGCGACGGCGGCAAGGACGAGCGCGCGCCCGCCGCAAGGCCAAGGGGCGGGAAGCGCGCCCGGGACGGCGACCGCAAGCCCGCCGCGACGCCGCCCGCCGAACAGGCGCCGGCACCGGCTCCAACACAGGCCCCGGCTCCAACACAGTCACCGGCACCGGCATCCCGGGCCGCGCCCCGGCCGCGCCGCGACGAGGACATCGACGACGGAGGCTGGAACGGCCCGGTCCCCGACTTCCTTTCGGTGTCCGCGCGCGCCTGATTTTACGGGCCTTTTCGGAAATTTTAACCAGAGCCTGCGATAGGTCTGCATGAATGGGCCGGCCGGTTGGGGCTTCCGTGTGCCGAAACGGGCACGGAAACGCCGCGGGCGGGCCTCAGGGGACATTCGGCGGGCCAGATGACAGATACGGGGCAGATCTTCGACGAAATCCGACAGCACATGGAGGCTGGAGGGATCGCGCCGACGCCCGCGAACTATGAATTCTGGTATCGCTACGTCACCGGGTCCGACCCCGAGCTGCGCGTCGCCGTCGATGCCGTGATGCAGACCGTCGGCCGGGTCTCGACGCGGGCGATGCACAATATTCGTCGCGAGCTTTACGGCGCCTCGCTGCCCTCCGACCTCAGCGTGCTCATCGACCAGACGCAGGCGCAATTGAAGCGCATGGCGCACTATGTCGAGGAAACCGGCGGCAACGCCAAGGACTACAGCCGGGCGCTGCGGGAAAGCTCCGACAGCATCAACGCCGCCGGCGACGTCGACACGCAGCGCGCGCTGCTCGCCGAGCTCGTCAGCGCGACCGGCGCGATGATCGACAAGACCGAGCGGCTGGAAGCGCAGCTCGCGATCTCGGGCCAAGAGATCAACATGCTGAAGCAGGACTTGGAGACGGCACGCACCGAGAGCCGCACCGATCCGCTCACCGGCCTTTCGAACCGCAAGGCGTTCACCTCGTATCTGGAGGCGCAGGCGGGCCGCGCGCTCGCCGACCGCAAGCCGCTCTGCCTCGCCTTCTGCGACATCGACCACTTCAAGCAGTTCAACGACACGTGGGGCCACCGCATGGGCGACGAGGTACTGCGCCTCGTCGGCCAGAGCCTCGAGCAGCTTTCGCACGGCGTCGGCTACCCGGCGCGCTTCGGCGGCGAGGAGTTCGTGATCGTGCTGCCCGGCAAGACGTTGCAGGCGGCGCACGACATCTGCGAACAGATCCGCGACTACATCTCGTCGCGCAGCGTCCGCGCCAAGAACAGCAACAAGGAGGTGGGCCGCATCACCCTGTCGCTCGGCATCGCGCAGCTGCGCTGGAACGACACGGTGGACACGCTCGTCGAGCGCGCCGACATGGCGCTCTACCGGGCCAAGGAGACGGGCCGCAACCGCGTGGTCGGCGAGGACGAGCTGGAGGGCGCGGCCACGCCCAAGCCCGCCGCGCACGCCGCCTGAGCGGCGGCGCAACCCTCAGGCGTTTCTGAAACGATCCGTCTCTTCGATGAGATGGTGCAGGATTCCCGGCTCCGAATAGGCGTGCCCCGCGCCGTCGACGAGATGGAACGCCGCGTCGGGCCAGGCCTTGTGCAGCGCCCAGGCGTAGCGCGCCGGGCACGGCATGTCGTAGCGGCCGTGCACGATCGCGCCCGGAATGCCGCGCAGCAGCCCCGCATTGTTCAGCAACTGCCCCTCTTCGAGCCATGCGCCGTGATGGAAATAGTGGTTCTCGATCCGCGCGAAGGCGAGCGCATAGTGGCCGTCAGCGAACGATTCGGAGAGCGCGGGATCGGGCAGCAACGTGACCGTCTCGCCCTCCCAGACGCTCCACGCCTTCGCCGCGGCGAGCTTCGCCGCCTCGTCGTCTCCGGTGAGCAGGCGGCGGTAGGCGCCGATCATGTCGCCGCGCTCCGCTTCCGGCACCGGCGCGACGAACCGCTCCCACTTGTCCGGGAACATCTCGGAGACGCCGAACTGGTAGTACCATGAGAGCTCGGGCCGCGTGCACATGTAGATGCCGCGCAGGATGAGCGCGCTGACCCGCTCGGGGTGGGTTTCGGCGTAGGCGAGCGCGAGCGTCGAGCCCCACGAGCCGCCGAACACCAGCCATGTCTCGGCGCCGACGAGCGCGCGCAGCCGCTCGATGTCGGCCACGAGATGCCACGTGGTGTTCGCCTCCAGCGACGCATGGGGGACCGACCGGCCGCAGCCGCGCTGATCGAACAGCATGACGTCGTAGACATCGGGATCGAACAGCTGCCGATGCGCGGGCGAAAAGCCGCCGCCGGGGCCGCCGTGCAGGAACACCGCGGGCTTGCCGCCCGGCTTCCCCGAGCGCTCGTAGTAGACCCGATGCCCGTCGCCCACGTCGAGCATACCCGATTCATACGGCTCGATCGCCGGATACAGTGTCCGCAACGCACCCATCGCCCGCTCCTCGTTCGTCCGGCGGGAGCGATGCCGCATCGCGGGCGCAAACACAATTGCCCTTTGCGCGGGCGGTTCAGCGCCAAAGGCGTAGCGGCATCGGCCCCGGGCGACACGCGGAGCCGCCCCGGCCGTCCTCCGGGTAGCGGCGGAACACGTCCGCATGGGCAGATACTATGACTGGTCGCTCCAGCCCGACGGGCGCGCTTCAGGCGCCTGCGCCGCACAGGCGCCGGGCAGACACAAACCGACGCGTGCGGCCATGCCGCATGCCGTCACGATACCCTCGGCCGCCGGGCGCGCGCGAACGCCCACATCGCCGCGCCGAGACCCGCCCAGAGCGCCAGCGCCGCGGCCTCCGGCAGTCTTTCGCCCGCGTCCGCGAGGATCGTCCATGCCGAATAGATCGCCACGCCCGCGAGCGCGAGCGCTCCCACCCACGCCGCCGCCACGGGAAAGCCGCCGGCGGCAGTGCCGCCACCAGCGCCGCGCCGGAGCGCGAGGCTCGACAGGCAGGCGCCGATGAAGGCGACCGCGAAGCCCAGCGCGCCGATCTGCACCAGCGGTTCGATGAAGGCGCGGCCCACGAGACCGCCGAGGAGCGCGATCACGCCCACGAACAGCACCGCGTTCGCGGGCGTACCGTTCTTCGGATGCACATGCGCGAGCGCCGACGGCAGGGCGCCGTCCCGCGCCAGCGCATAGAGCAGCCGCGAGGCCGCGAACATCGCCGCGTTCCACGCGCTGAGCAGCGCGACGACACCGGCGACGAGCACGATACGGCCGCCCCACGGGCCCGCCACCGCCTCCATCGCCGCCACGACCGGCAACTCCGCGCCGTCGAGCACGCCGCGCGGCGCGGCGAACGCGGTGGCGGTGATGACGGCGACGTAGAACAGCGTCGTCAGCAGGATCACCATGCCGAGCAAACCGGCGAGCGCGCGTGCCGACGGGCGTTCGCGCGCCTCGCCCAGCGCCTGCGGCAACGCGTTGAAACCGCAGAACCACGCGGGCACCATGACGAGAACGGCGAGCACGCCGTGCCACGACGCCTCCGCGGGCAGGAACCCCGGCTCGAGGTTGACGGGCGTGCCGCCCGCGAAACCGAAGGCGACGAAGCCGAAGCTGAGCGCCACCTTGCCGACCGTGACCGCCACTTGCACGCGCGCCGATTCGCGCGCGCCGAAATAGTTGATCGCGGTGAAAAACAGCGCGCCCCCGATGATGACGGCAAGGTCGAGCAGGCGCACCGGCACCCCGACCGAGGTGTAAAGCGTCGGCCCGGTGAAATCCGGCACCAGCACGCCGATCAGCCACGCCAGCGCCAGCCCTTCGAAGCCGCAGATCCCGACGTAGCCGAGGTGCGCGCTC
>JACFNY010000152.1 GCA_019454625.1 Sphingomonadaceae bacterium | reverse complement strand
CATCAATCCAGATGGGAATCCCAAAAATCAACCTTCTGCCAAAGTAGTGCTAGGCCGCTGCGGCCTTGCGGCGGCGGTTCCACAGGATCAGCCCGATGACGGTCATGGTCAGCAGCCAGAAACCGGTCAGCATCACCAGCACCCGGCCCACCGGCCCGACGATCTCTCCCGTGTGCACGGGATAGGGAAGCGCCATGAACTTGTAGGCTGCGCTGGCCTTCTGCAAAGGCCACGCGCCGCGCACGCTGGCGTCGTTCGCGTTTATCATCACGAGGCTGCCGCCATAGCCGTTCTCGCGAAAATACTCGCCGGGCTGGTTCACCCACGCGCGGTAGGTCGCGTCTTCCCGTGTCGGCATGGTCGTGCCCACGAACCGGCTGCCCGGTATCGCCGCTTCCGCCGCTCTGGCGGCCGCTGCGAAGCCTGCCCCCTCGCCTTCGGGCGCAACCGCGGGAAGGTTGATCGGAGGCGCCCCGATCGGCCCTTCGATGCTGTGCTCGAAGAAGATCACCACGGCCGCGCCGACGATGACGAAGGCGGGCACGGCGCCCACGAGCCCGATAGCACGATACCAGCGTTCCAGCCGCTCTCCGGACACGCCGCGGCGGGGGCTGAACACATCGCCCCACCTCTCCCCGCGCGGCCACATCCTGTACAGCCCCCGGATCAGGGCGCCCAGAAGCACGATGCCGCTGATCGCGAGAATCCATTCCCCGACCGCGCCCGACGCAAGCGACAGGTGAATCTCCCGCACCCATTCGAGCGCGGTGCGCTGATTTCCGCCGGTATCCAGAAGCACGCTGCCGTCGCCAGCGATGCGCACGTTGCGGCTGCTTCCATCCGCGGCCGTGTAATTGATGAAGAAGCGGTCCTTCAGCCCCGCCGTCGTCCAGATCCAGTTGACCTTCGCCGCGCCGCCGTCCGCTTCAAGAGCGTTCATGCGCTGCTCGATGGCCACGAAGTCCTTCGGCGTTTCGGCCGATGAAAGAAGCCTGTCGTTTATCTCGAAATGGTAGGTCAGCAATATTCCGGTCACGGCCAGCAACAGCCAGACGAGCGCCACCGCCACGCCCAGCCACCGGAAAACCGTGGCGGCAATGCGCCCCGTCGGCGCCTGCTGGTCCAGTCCGATCGAATCCGCCATCGCTTACCCCTTCCCTGGAACGACCCGGCTCTTGTTTTTGCGCCGTTCCTCTGCGCCGGGGCAGCAAACAACGCCGATGCGGGCAAGCGCCCGGAAAGCATCCGGACCTCCCAACCCGCGGAAGACCATGATGGAATTGTCGGCATGGCGTCACAATCGGACGATTCGGGTCATCCGTCGGCAAATCGGGTAAGATACGCGCGAGACCCGCGCGCCTACTCCGCCCCGTCCCCGAACCCGTGCAGCCGCTTCGCCCATTGATACCCGATCACGGCGCCCTTCACGGGCTGGAGCAGGGCGAGCGCGAGGACGGCGGTGAGGGTGAGCCAGATCGGGATCTGGTATTCGTAGGGGATGTCGAACGCCGCGTTCACCTCGTACATTGTCGGCACGAGGATGTGGCCGAGCAGCAGGATGACGATGTAGGGCGGGAAGTCGTCGGCCTGATGGTGGTGCCACGCCTCGCCGCACTTCGGGCAGTGGTCCACGGGCTTCAGGAAGCGGCGGAACAGTTTCGCTTCGCCGCAGGCCGGGCACTTGCCTGCCAGCGCGCGCGGAAGGAAGCTGCGGAACGAGCGGTTCGCCTCGTCCGCCGCAGCGGCGTTTTCCACGGGCATCAGGCGGCCTTCGCGCCCTTGCGGAGCTTCGCGAGCTTCTTCAGCAGCATGTCGCGCTTCAGCTTCGAAAGATAGTCCACGAAGAGGATGCCTTCGAGGTGATCCATCTCGTGCTGCAGGCAGGTGGCGAGCAGACCGTCCAGCTCTTCCTCGTGCGCCTTGCCGTCGTAATCCAGCCACTTCGCGCGGATGCGCGCGGGGCGGTCCACGTCCGCGTACTGTTCGGGCACCGAAAGGCAGCCCTCGTTGTAGGTGGAGGTTTCCTCCGAATGCCAGAGAATCTCGGGGTTCACGAAATAAAGCGGCTTTTTCACCCGGTTCTCGGGCTTGTCCTCCGCGCCTTCCGGCACCTCCTGGAGGTCGATCACCAGCACGCGCTTCGGCACGCCCACCTGGATGGCGGCGAGGCCGATGCCGGGCGCATCGTACATCGTCTCCAGCATGTCGTCCATGAAGCGGCGCAGGTCGTCGTCCACGCGCGCCACGGGTTCGGAAACCTGCCGCAGCCGGGGGTCCGGCGCTTCGAGAATGGGTAGAATGGCCATGCCGGATAGCTAGGTATGCGGGCGCGTTCGGTCAAGGTGCGCGAATGTCTCAGGCGCGCGGGCCATGACCCCGCCGTTTCCTGCCGCGACGTGCGAGCGCCAGCGCCCCGATGCCGAGCGCGAACAGCCCGATCGCCGCGGGTTCCGGTATGGCGCGCGCGGGCACGAGGAAGCCCCGGATCTCGCCGGCGGGAAATGCCGCCGTGTGGATGTTGAGATAGGCGCGTCCCTCCGCCACGCCGGCGAGCAGCGCCGCCTCGGCGTCCGCGGGCGTGCCGCCGTTCGCCGTGATGAACGCGGGGTTGAAGGACGACGGCAGCGTAAGGTCGAACGTCATCGCGTAGCTTCCCGAGGTCACGCCCGCGGGAAAGCCCGGAAACGTCGGCACGGCCGTCGCGACGCCGACGTTGCCCGCGGCGGGCTCCGCCGTGCAGCAGTGGATGTGCGCGGCGGTCACCGTGCCGGTCAGGCCGGAAAACTCCACCTCCAGCGTCATGGTGTTGAGGTCGGTATCGAACGTCAGCGTGGCGGTGCCCGTTCCCGTGGAGGGCGTAGACGGTTCCTCCGCCGCGCCGCTCAGGCTGGTTTCGTAAACGATGATGGCCGCAGCGGCGGGCGTCGCCGTGCCGAACAGGAAAACGGCTGCGGCAAGCAGAAGTCTGTGCATGGCGCTCCCTCCTCGTCAAAGGAACCGGCCCCTCGCCATTGGCGCCTTCCACGCAAGATTCGTGCCTTCATGCGCGCCGAATGGTTTCAGGCACTTGCGGGGAAGGCGTCGCCGCTCCTGTAAAGCAGCCCGACAGAAATGCGCCGTAAACCGTCAGCCCACGGGCCGCCGCGCGCGGAGCGCCTGCGCGATCGTGCCTTCGTCGAGATAGTCGAGTTCGCCGCCCACCGGCACGCCGTGCGCGAGCTGCGTCACCGAAACCCCGGTGCCCGCCAACCGCTCGGCGAGGTAGTGCATCGTCGTCGCGCCTTCCATCGTGGCGTTCATGGCGAGCACGACCTCCTCGATGCCGCCCGCCGTCACGCGCGCCATCAGCGGCGCGATGCCGAGGTCGTCCGGCCCCACGCCTTCCAGCGCCGAAAGCCGTCCGCCGAGCACGTGGAAGCGGCCCGGGAACAGGCGCGCGCGGTCCATCGCCCACAGGTCGGCCACCTCCTCCACCACGCAGAGCAGCTTCGCGTCGCGGCGCGGATCGGTGCAGACGCCGCAGGGGTTCGCCGTGTCGACGTTGCCGCAGACGGCGCACGTGGCGAGGTTCGCCTCCACGACTTCGAGCGCGGCGATCAGCGGTTTCAGCGCGATCTCGCGGCGTTTCAGCAGGTGCAGCACGGCGCGGCGGGCCGAGCGCGGGCCGAGGCCGGGGAGCCGCGAGAGCGCCTGCGTCAGCGCGTCGATTTCGGGGGACGACATAGGATGCCCATGTATCGGCGCGCGCGGGCGTCTTGCAAGTGCCCCGCGCGGGGGCTAGCGGGGCGGACATGCGGATCGTCTTCATGGGAACCCCGGCCTTCGCGGTGCCGGCGCTCGAGGCCCTCGTGGCGGCGGGGCACGCGGTCGCCGCCGTCTACACGCAGCCGCCCCGCCCCGCGCAGCGCGGCAAGCAGCCGCAGCCCTCGCCCGTGCAGCAGGCCGCCGAGCGGCTCGGCCTTCCCGTGCGCTGCCCGGTGAACTTCAAGGACGATGCCGACCGGAACGCCTTCGCCGCGCTCGATGCCGATGTCGCAGTGGTCGCCGCCTATGGCCTGATCCTGCCGCAGGCGATCCTCGACGCCCCGCGTCGCAGCTGCCTCAACATCCACGCCTCGCTGCTGCCGCGCTGGCGCGGCGCCGCGCCGATCCAGCGCGCGATCCTCGCCGGAGACGCGGCGACCGGCGTCACCATCATGCAGATGGAGCGCGGCCTCGACACCGGCCCCATGCTGCTCGCCGCCGAAACGCCGGTGGACGCCAAGACCGCGGGCGAGCTCACCGATGAGCTCGCCGCGATGGGCGCGGCCCTGATCGTGGACGCCCTCGCCCGTCTCGACACGCTGGTGCCGGAGACGCAGCCCGCCGAGGGCGTCACCTACGCGCACAAGATCGACAAGACCGAGGCCGCGCTCGACTTCACGCGGAGCGCCGAAGAGGTCGAGCGCGCCGTCCGCGCCTTCAACCCCGCGCCCGGCGCCTTCGCGCCACTGGGCGGGGAGCGCCTGCGCATCCTCGCCTGCGCGGTCGCGGAGGGCACGGGCGAACCCGGCGTCACGCGCGATGACCGCCTCACCATCGCCTGCGGTGCAGGCGCGGTCCGCCCGACGCTCGTGCAGCGCCCCGGCAAGCGCGCGATGGACGTCGCCGAGATGCTGCGCGGCTTCCCGGTCCCGGCGGGAACGCGGCTCGGCTGATGCAGCGCTTCAAGCTGACCGTCGAGTACGACGGCCGCCCGTTCGTCGGCTGGCAGCGGCAGGACAATGGCCCGAGCGTGCAGCAGGCGCTGGAGGACGCCGTCTTCGCCGTCACGCAGGCCGAGGCGCGCGTGTACGGCTGCGGACGCACGGACGCGGGCGTCCACGCCGAGGGTCAGGTCGCGCATGTCGACATCGTGAGGCCGCTGGCGCCGTTCCGGCTTCAGGAGGCGCTCAACGCCCACCTGCGCCCCGCTCCGGTCGCCGTCGTCGCCTGCGAGACCGCCGCGCCCGATTTCCACGCCCGTTTCGACTGCACGGGTCGCCGCTACCGCTACGACATCGTCAACCGGCGCGCGCCGCTCACGTGGCAGTCCGGCCTCGCGTGGCATGTCGCGCGCCCGCTCGATGCCGATGCGATGCACGCGGCGGCGCAGATCCTCGTCGGGCGGCACGACTTCACCACGTTCCGCTCGGTGCACTGCCAGTCGGCCAGCCCGCTGAAGACGCTCGACCGGCTGGATGTCGTGCAGGGCGGCGACCGGATCAGCATACACGCCGCCGCGCGGTCGTTCCTCCATCATCAGGTCCGCTCGATGGTCGGCTGCCTGAAGCTGGTCGGCGACGGCAGCTGGAGCGCCGACGATCTCCGCCGCGCGCTCGCCGCTCGGGACCGCGCCGCGCTCGGCCTGAACGCCCCGCCCGACGGGCTTTTCTTCGTCTCCGCCCGTTACGGTTAAGTGTCGAAATCCTTTACGTTTTCGCGGCTTTCATTCCGGTTCTGTCACAACCGGTGACGTAACCTCCTTGAAACATGTAGAATTCCCATTTTGGCACAGTCCATGCATTCGTTGCGCTGGAATTCGAAGAGTAACAAACTCTCAAGTCCC
>JACFNY010000151.1 GCA_019454625.1 Sphingomonadaceae bacterium | reverse complement strand
TGTAGTCCTTACCGTCGCCCTTGTCGTAGCGGGACTGGAACCACGCCGTCTCCATGTCGATGCTGTCGCGGTGGACGATGGGCGCGATCGCGTCGAAGAAGGCGAGGGCATCCTCGCCGGTGCGGGCGCGGATCGCCTCGGCGAGCGGCGGGGCGGTGAGCGGCCCGGTGGCGATGATCGTCTGGCCCCGATCCGCCCCCGGCAGGCCGTCGACGCGCTCCCGGCGCACTTCGATGAGCGGTTCGGCCTCGATGGCGGCGGTGACGCGCGCCGAGAAGTCGTCCCGGTCCACGGCGAGCGCGGAACCCGCGGGCACCCGCGCCGCATCTCCTCATGCAGCACGCCGACCGCGCTGGCGTTCGGGTCATCGGAACGGAAACTGTTCGAGCAGACGAGTTCGGCGAACCCGTCCGTCTGGTGTGCGTCCGTGCCCTCTATCGGCCGCATCTCGTGCAGGACGACCGGCACGCCCGCCCGCGCGAGCTGCCATGCGGCTTCCGAACCGGCAAGGCCGCCGCCGATGACGTGAACGGGTGTCTTCATGCGCGCGGAGATATGGGGAAGGTTCGGCTACGTCCAGTGTTGCGTGCCGGCCCGCTCTTTGCGATGAGCGGCGGGCATGTCGCGCCGCATCCTGATTGTCACGGGGCTGTACCCGCCGAACGCCCCCACGGCCACCGTGCGCGCGCCGAAGTTCGCCCGCTTCCTGCTGGATCGCGGCCATGACGTCCGCGTCCTTTGCGGCCTCAACCTCCAGTTCCCGGCGGCCGTGGACCCTGAAATCCCGGCGGAGCGCATCATCGCCGTGCCCTACGTGCGGCGCGGGCGGACGGCGCCGATGACGGAGGCGGACCAGCCGAATCCCGGAGCGAAGGCGGCAAGCGCGGAGCCGCAGGTGCGGCCGGGCCGGCTCAGGCGGCTGATCTGGCAGCTTTCCTACCTCCCGGACCCGCATATCACGTGGATCGACCCGGCTGTAGAGGCCGCGCTGGCATGGGACTGGAAGCCGGATACGATCTTCTCGACCGGCCCGCCGCATTCCAGCCACATGGCGGCGGCGAAGCTGGCGCGTGCATGGGGCGTGCCGTTCGTCGCCGAGCTTCGCGACCTCTGGGCGGACAATATCTACGGGAACGAGAACGTCATCGCGAACCGCGTCAACCGCTGGATGGAGCGGCGCGCGCTGTCGAAGGCGGCGGCGCTGGTCGCGGTGACGGAAGGCAGCGCCGGAATTCTGGCGCGACGCTACGGCAAGCCGGTGGTCTGCGCGGCGAACGGCTATGATCCGGCCGATTTCGCCGGGCTGGAGGACGTGCCGGCCTTCGATGCCGAACGGCTCGCCATCGTGCACGCGGGTTCCACCTACAATGGCGGCCGCTCGCCCGCGCCGCTGCTGGCGGCGCTCGCCCTGCTGAAGCCCGATCCGGCAAAGCTTGTCGTCCATTTCTGGGGCGAGGACAGCGACGTGCCGATGGCGATGGCGGAGCGCGCGGGCGTTGCGCATCTCGTCGAGGCGCATCCGCCCATCGGGCGCGGCGAGGTGCTGCGCATCGAGCGTGCGGCGGACGTGCTGCTGCTGCTGCGCTTCTCGACCGAAGGCGAGAAACACGTCGTCGCGGGCAAGCTCTACGAATATGTCGGTGCGCGCCGTCCGATCCTCTGCCACGGCCAGCAGGAAGGCGAGGCGGCGGACATCATCCGGCGGT
The DNA here is from genome assembly GCA_019454625.1 of Sphingomonadaceae bacterium. Classification (GTDB taxonomy): domain Bacteria; phylum Pseudomonadota; class Alphaproteobacteria; order Sphingomonadales; family Sphingomonadaceae; genus Sphingosinicella. Next base: position 3,891 of record JACFNY010000151.1, on the reverse strand, counting down.
CCGGGCTCGGCCTCGTCAGCAACGATCCGGCGGCAATTGCGGACTGGCTTTCGGAAAAGCTGGCGGAAAAGCTGGCCGAGCGCGCGAACGGGCGGCTCCCCGACCTTCCCGTGGGCGCGGCGGACGGGCTGACGCGCGCGGCGCAGTTCGAAAAGGTGGAGGCCTTGCTCGACCGGAGCTTGTCGAACGCCAAGAAAGTCTAGCTTTTCCGGGCTACGCGGCGTTCCTATGAGCGGCCGGATGAAATCCGCGCTCATCATTCGTCACGTGCCCTACGAAGGCGTCGCCGGCTTCCGCAAGCCCATCGAGGATGCGGGATATGCCGTCGATCGCATCGACGTGACGGATAGCGCCTTCTCCTCCGTGGACCTTTCGGCGCCCGACCTCGTCATCATGATGGGCGGGCCGATGGGCGTGTACGAGGCGGAGCAGTATCCGTGGATTTCCTGCCAGCTTCGGCGCCTCGCCCGGCGTCTTGAGGCGGACGGGCCAACGCTCGGCGTCTGCTTCGGCGCGCAGATGATGGCCGCCGCGCTCGGCGCCCGCGTCTACGCCGGGCCCGTGAAGGAGGTCGGCTTCAAGCCGGTGACGATCAGCGACGCCGGGGCGGCGTCTCCGTTGCGGCACGTGCATGACGTTTCCGTGCTGCACTGGCACGGCGATACCTTCGACCTGCCGCGCGGCGTCGATCTGCTCGCCTCCAGCGATGCATACGCGCATCAGGCGTTCCGGCGCGGCCCGAACCTGCTCGCGCTCCAGTTCCACGCGGAAATGGGCGAAGACCCGCGCTTTGATGCGTGGATCGACGAATGGCCGGAATCGGTGATCGAGGCAGGCAAGGACGTCGAGTTGATGCGCCGCGAGCATGACGAACTCGGTCCGGTCGCGGTGGCGGCAGGACGGCGCATGATCGAGGAGTGGCTGGAAGGCTTGACTTGATTTTTCATGCTGTATCATGATATTTCTTCCTGAAAGGAAGATGACATGAGCGCGATCGTCCGGGAAAAGTTTGCAACGCAGGTAAAGGCGGAGACGCTTGCCGATCTGCGCGACCTTGCACAGCGTGAGGGGCGTCAGATTCAGGCGCTGGTGGACGAGGCGCTTGCCGATCTTCTGGAAAAGCACAACCGTGCGAAGCCGCGCACCCATGTGATGGCGGCTTATCAGGCTAGCCACGCCCGCTACGCTGAGCTCTACAAGAATCTTGCGAAGTGACCGACTACCTGACGCTGGCCGATATGCTGGCGATTCATCAGGATCAGGTCGAACGCTACGGCGGCGCGCACGGTGTCCGCGATCCCGGCCTGCTGGAAGCGGCGCTCTTCCGGCCGCAGACGGGCTATTATGCCGATCTCGTCGAGGAAGCTGCGGCACTCTGGGAAAGCTTGGCTCGGAACCATCCGTTCATCGACGGCAACAAGCGGACCGCGTTCGCTTCCACCTACACCTTCCTGGCGATCAACGGCGCGGTACTGGAGGCGGACGCAGGCGACACCTTCCGTTTCATCAGCGGACTCTACGAAACCGGCACGTTCCGTTTCGAGGCGTTGGCAGCGTGGCTGCGTGCGCATGTGGTGCCGCTATAGTCACCCGATCGTAACGCTGGCCTTCACGCGCGCGCGCGTGTAAGGATCATACAGTATACCAAGAACCAATCCCCGAGAGCGTACAGGAAACCGAGTGGACGCCCCAGAGACAAGCGGCGCCGAGCCGTCCGATATCCGCCCCATCTCCATCGTCGACGAGATGAAGACGAGCTATCTCGATTACGCGATGAGCGTGATCGTGTCGCGCGCGCTGCCCGATGTGCGCGACGGTCTGAAGCCCGTCCACCGCCGCATCCTCTACACCGCCTACGAGAACGGCTTCACCTACAACAAGCCCTATCGCAAGTCGGCCCGCATCGTCGGCGACGTGATGGGTAAATACCACCCGCACGGCGACAGCGCGATCTACGACGCCTTGGTCCGCATGGCGCAGGACTGGTCGATGCGCGTGCCGCTCATCGACGGGCAGGGCAACTTCGGCTCGATGGACCCGGACGCCGCCGCGGCGATGCGCTACACCGAATCGCGCCTCGCGAAGGTCTCCGAGGAACTGCTGACCGATCTCGACAAGGACACGGTCGATTTCGTGCCGAACTACGACGGTTCGGAGAGCGAGCCGTCCGTGCTTCCGGCGCGCTTCCCGAACCTGCTCGTGAACGGCGCGGGCGGCATCGCGGTCGGCATGGCGACCAACATCCCGCCGCACAACCTCGGCGAGGTCGTGGCGGCGGCGATCGCCTTCATCGACAACCCGGCGCTCACCGCCGAGGAACTGATGGAATACGTGCCCGCGCCCGATTTCCCGACCGGCGCACTGGTGATGGGCAAGGGCGGGCTTTTGAGCGCCTACACCACCGGGCGCGGCTCCGTGATCATGCGCGCGCGCAGCGTCATCGAGGACCGGCGCGGCGACCGCCGCAACATCGTGCTCACCGAGATACCGTTCCAGGTCGGCAAGGCGGGGCTCGTCGAGAAGATCGCCGAGGCGGTGAAGGACAAGCGCATCGAGGGCGTGTCCGACATCCGCGACGAGTCGAACCGCGAGGGCGTGCGCGTCGTCATCGAGCTGAAGCGCGATGCGACGCCCGAGGTGGTGCTCAATCAAGTCTACCGCTTCACGCCCGCGCAGACGAGCTTCGCCTTCAACATGCTGGCGATCCGCGCCGGACGGCCGGAACTGCTGAACCTCCGCGACATCATCGCGGCGTTCATCGCCTTCCGCGAGGAGGTCATCACCCGCCGCTCGAAGTTCGAGCTGAACAAGGCGCGCGACCGCGCCCACATCCTGCTCGGCCTCGTCGTCGCGGTGTCGAACCTCGACGAGGTGGTGCGCATCATCCGCGCCAGTTCGAACCCGGCCGAGGCGCGCGAGACGCTGATGGCGCGCGAGTGGGCGATCGGCGAGATCCGGCCCTATCTCGAGCTCGTCGAGGCCGTGGAAGACGCCGTCTACGGCGACACGTACCGGATGAGCGAGACGCAGGTCCGCGCCATCCTCGATCTCCGCCTCCACCGCCTCACCCAGCTCGGCCGCGACGAGATCGCCGCCGAGCTCAAGGAACTGGCCGCGGCGATCGCCGAACTGCTCGAAATCCTCGGCAGCCGCGCCCGGCTCTACGCGGTGATGCGCGGCGAGCTGGTCGCCGTCTCGGAAAGCTACGCGACGCCCCGGCGCACCGAGATCGTGCCCTACCTCGACGACATCGACGACGAGGACCTCATCGAGCGCGAGGAGATGGTCGTCACCGTCACGATGGGCGGCTACATCAAGCGCACGCCGCTCGACAGCTTCCGCGCGCAGCGGCGCGGCGGCAAGGGCCGCTCCGGCATGAACACGAAGGACGAGGATGCGATCACGAACCTGTTCGTGACCTCGACGCACACGCCGGTGCTGTTCTTCTCCACCGCGGGCAAGGTCTACCGCATGAAGGTGTGGAAGCTCCCCGAAGGCGCTCCGCAGGCGCGCGGCCGGGCGATGGCGAACCTGCTGCCGCTCGCCGACGGCGAAGTCATCTCCACCGTGCTGCCGCTCCCCGAGGACGAGGCGGAGTGGGGCAAGCTGCACGTCATGTTCGCCACCGCGAAGGGCACCGTGCGGCGCAATTCGATGGACGCGTTCACCAACGTGCCCTCGAACGGCAAGATCGCCATGCGCTTCGACGAGGACTCGGACGACCGCCTGATCGGCGTCGCGCTGCTCACCGAGGACGACGACGTGCTGCTCGCCACCCGGCAGGGCAAGGCGATCCGCTTCGAATCGACGGCGGTCCGCGAGTTCCAGAGCCGAACCTCCACGGGCGTGCGCGGCATGACGCTGAAAGGCGACGACGAGGTGATCTCGCTC
>JACFNY010000150.1 GCA_019454625.1 Sphingomonadaceae bacterium | reverse complement strand
GTCAGCATCTAGAGGTCCTCGATCACGCGCAGCAGCAGCGCGATGTCCTGCGGTCGCGACAGGCGGTGGTCGCCGTCCTTCACCAGCAGCGTCTGTACGTCGGCTGAACCGAGCGCCTCGGCAAGCCGGAGCGAGACGGACCAGGGCACGTCCGGGTCGGCCTGCCCGTGCAGCAGCCGCACGGGGCAGGTGAGCGGGATCGGCCCGTCCAGCAGCCGGTTCGCCTCGCCGGAATGCCAGAAGGCGGCGGTGGTGACATAGGGCTCGTCCGAATAGGCGGAGGGCTCGACGAGGTCTTCGCCGCGCGCGAAAGCGGCCTTCTGCGCGTCGCCGAAGCCCCAGTCCGTGAAATCGGGCGCAGCGGCGATGCCGACGAGCGCCGAGACGCGTGCGGGGATCGTGAGCGCGACGAGCAGCATCAGCCAGCCGCCCATCGACGAGCCGATCAGCACCAGTGGGCCATCGGGCGCGGCGGCGGCGATCACGTCGATCACGTCGTCGCGCCAGCGCGTGAGCGTGCCGTCGCGGAACGCGCCGCCGCTCGCGCCGCAGCCCGAATAGTCGAGCCTGAGGCAGGCGCGGGTGCTTCGGGCGCACCACGCATCCACGGCGAGCGCCTTGCCGCCTTCCATGTCCGACATGTAGCCGGGCAGGAACACCAGCGTCGGGCCGGTTCCCGGGCGGCGGGCGTAGGCGAGAGAATCGCCGCGGCGCGACGTGATCGTGGGCATAAGGTTCCTGCGGTCAGTTCTTGCGGTCGGCACCGTTATCGCAGATCGCGACGAGCGCGTCCCATTCGCCGGGCGAGAGGGCGGGGGTATAGGCCTTGCCCTTCGCGGCGCCCTCGCGGAACGCCGCGGCACGGCCTTTCGATACCGGGTGCGAGGAGAGGTAGACGAGCATGTCGGCGCCGCCCAGTGCATCCTCGCTTTTCGCCAGCCGTTCGAAAAAGCCCGCAGTGGGTGCGGGCGAGATGTCCGCGCGGTTCATCATGGCGATCGAACCGGCATCCGCGGCGGTCTCCGCCTCGCGGCTGTAGCTGAGCGAGAGCAGGCCGTGCACGTTGCTGCCGACGCTGCCGCCGAGCGTGGTGACGACGAGGCCGAGGCCCAACTCGCGCACCATCGCCTCGGCGACGTCGCGGTGTTCGATATGCGCGATCTCGTGCGCGAGAACGCCCGCGAACTCTTCCGGGCCCTTGGCCTGTTTCAGCAGTTCGTCGAAGATCATGATGTTGCCGCCCGGAAGCGCGGCGGCGTTGACGACGGGGAGGTCGACCACGCGGACGTTCAGCCCCTTCGCCTCGGGCGCGAGCCGCCGCGTCAGCGTGTCGAGCGCCTGCTGCCCGCCCGGCCCGGCGCAGAAATCGCCGACCATCGCGTCGCCGTAGGCCTTCATCACGCGGTCGGGCACCAGCGGCGCAAGCCAGTGCGGGAGCTGATAGACGGCGAACAGAACGGCGGCGGAAACGGCAAGCCCGATGGCGGTTGCCCGCCACAGGCCGACGCGGTCGATCCAGCCGCCGTAGCGCTCGGCCTTCGGGAGCAGCGCGGCGATCTCGCCCGGAACGGGCGCCGGAACCCCGAGCCGCCAGCCCGGCTTGTCCTTCCGGCCGTAGATCGTCTCGTCGGGGCGGCTCTCGATGAAGACGAGATCCGCAGGAGAGACGCGCGCACTGCCGTCTTCTCCCGCGATCTCCAGCGCACCCTCGCGGGGACCGAGCGTCACGCTCCGGCGCAGCGCGGATTCACCATCATACAACCAAGCGTTCGTCATCCGGCGTCAGATTGCCCCGATGTCGAACGCGTCGGCAAGGCCTTCCGCATCGCTCCTGAGGCGCGTGGTCGATTGCGTCAGCGTCGCCAGATCGACCTCGCCCTGCACCTTCAGATGCCGGACGTAGAAGGACCAGTGGCGATAGCCGAGGTACATGATGCCGAAGCCGAGCGTGAAGACGACGAGCACGATATTGCCGAGGATCAGCATCACCCAGTCCATCGTGCGCGCCTCGAACGTGAAGCCGAGATTCCCGAGCGTCATCTCGCTCACCACCTTGCGCATGAACGCGGCATAGTAGGCGAGGCTGACGATCGAGAAGATGGCATAGAAACCGATTACCGAGAGGAACAACGTCCCAACCATGCCTGCCGCAGCGCGCGGATCGGGATTGGAGCCTACCGTGAAGATCGCGCCCATGCCGAGCGTGAAGACAAGGATCGCCCACAGCACGGGCGTGGCATAGATGAGCAGATAGCGCCCCATCAGCCCCTTTGTCGGCGGGCTGTCGCCGGTTTCGAACGTGTAGGGGCCGAAGCTCATCTTGCCCCAGCGCTCGCGCCACAGCGTCACCATCGTCCACGGCACCAGCAGGCCGAGCGTGAGGATGCCGACGATATATTTCCACAGCGCCGATACGCCGTAGTTCCAGCCGCCGTCGTCGCTGCCGCCGCGGATGCCGTGCCAGTAGGTGCGGCTCAGCCGGTAGCGGAGCGCGCGGAACAGCGCGAGGCCGACGAGATAGAAGATCGCGAGATAGGTGCCGAGGCCCAGTACGCCCGCGGCGAGGGCGTAGCCGCGAAACGCAAGCGCCTGCACGCCGAACTGCACGATGACGAGCAGCGGCACCATGATCGCCATAACGATCAGGAAGCCGATGAACATCTCCTTGCCGGTGCCCGCCCATTCGAGCCGTTCGTCGATGAACTGCGTGCGGCTCCACAGATACCTGCGTTCGCGCGTCTTCGCCCAGAACCGGTAGATTCCGAGCGTGACGATGGTGAGCAGCAGGTTCGTCGCGGCGATCGGCAGGAATTCCTGCCAGCGGCCGTGGAAAGTAAAGCCGTCGGAAAAATCGCCGGTTCTCGTGTGACCCGGAGTCGCATCGTCCATGAATACAATCCCCCTGTATTCGGAAATACTTGATATGCTGCGCTTATTGTCGGCTTGTGACAAGTGGCTCCCGTCCGGCGTCCGCTGCAAAGCGCCTGTTGCCAGCCTCGGCATGGAAAAGGCATAAGCCCCGCGTCATTCAACCGAGAAAAGCCCAGAAACGACCATGTCCGAGATGATCCGCCTCACCCTGCCCGACGGTTCCGTGCGCGAGATGCCGCGCGGCACCACGGGCGGCGACGTGGCGCGTTCGATCGGGCCGGGGCTGGCGAAGGCGGCGCTCGCGGCGAAGGTGGACGGCGAGGTCATCGACCTCGAACGGCCGATCGAGCGCGACGGGAGCCTCGCGCTCGTCACCGCGAAGGACGAGGCGGAGGCGCTCGAGCTCGTGCGCCACGACTTCGCGCATGTACTCGCCGAGGCGGTGCAGAGCCTGTTTCCGGGCACGCAGATCACCTTCGGCCCGGCGACCGACGATGGCTTCTACTACGACCTCGCGCCGAAGGATCGGCCGTTCACCGAGGAAGACCTCCCGGCGATCGAGGAGGAGATGCGCCGCATCATCCGCGCCGACCAGCCGCTCAGGCGCGAGGTGTGGGACCGCGACGCGCTGATCGCGCGCTGGCGCGAGATGGGCGAGACCTTCAAGGCCGAATGGGCCGCGGAGCTTCCGGCGGGCGAGGAGATCAGCGTCTACTGGTCGGGCGACAAGTGGTTCGACATGTGCCGGGGACCGCACCTCGCCTCCACCGGCAAGCTCGACCCGCAGGCGTTCAAGCTGACCCGCGTGTCGGGCGCCTACTGGCGCGGCGACCAGAAGAACGCGATGCTGAGCCGCATCTACGGCACGGCGTGGCTGAGCAAGAAGCAACTCGACGCGCACCTCCACATGCTGGAGGAAGCGGCGAAGCGCGATCACCGCAAGCTCGGGCAGGAGATGGACCTGTTCCACCTCCAGCAGGAGGCGCACGGCAGCGTCTTCTGGCACCCCAAGGGCTACATGGTCTGGCGCCAGCTCGAGGCGTACATGCGCCGCGCCATCGACGGCGCGGGCTACCGCGAGGTGAAGACGCCGCAGGTGATGGACGCGCGCCAGTGGGAGCAGTCCGGCCACTGGGGCAAGTACCGCGAGAACATGTTCGTCATCCCCGACGAGGTGCCGAACGTCGAGGACGAGGGGCCGATCGTCTCGGCGGACGCGGAGTGGATGGCGCTGAAGCCGATGAACTGCCCGGCGCACGTGCTGATCTTCCGGCAGGGCATCAAGTCCTACCGCGACCTCCCCCTCAGGCTCTACGAGAACGGCTGCTGCCACCGGAACGAGCCGCACGGCGCGCTGCACGGCCTGATGCGCGTGCGCCAGTTCACGCAGGACGACGCGCACATCTTCTGCCGCGAGGACCAGATCGTTGACGAGGTGCGCGCCTTCTGCGCGCTCGCCGACCGCATCTACAAGGACTTCGGCTTCACCTACGCGATCAAGCTGGCGCTCCGCCCTGAGAAGCGCTTCGGCTCGGATGAGGTGTGGGACAAGGCCGAGGCCGAGCTTCGCGCCGCCGTCGCTGCCGCCGGGCTCAACACGCCGGAATACGGCTGGGAGGAATTGCCGGGCGAGGGTGCCTTCTACGCACCCAAGCTCGAATGGCACCTCACCGATGCGATTGGCCGCACCTGGCAGGTCGGCACCATCCAGTCGGATCGCGTGCTGCCCGAGCGGCTCGATGCGTCCTACGTGGGCGAGGACGGCGAACGCCATCGCCCGGTGATGCTGCACCGCGCGATCTTCGGCAGCTACGAGCGTTTCATCGGCATCCTGATCGAGCATTTCGCGGGCAAGCTACCGATGTGGCTCGCGCCGGTGCAGGCGGTGGCTGCGACGATCGTCTCCGACGCGGACGGCTACGCGAATGACGTGGTCGAGAGGCTTCGCGCCGCCGGCCTTCGCGCCGAGGCGGATACGCGCAACGAGAAGATCAACTACAAGGTGCGCGAGCACAGCCTCGCCAAGGTTCCCCATCTCCTCGTCGTCGGCAAGCGCGAGGCCGAGGAAGGCACTGTCGCCATCCGCACGCTCGGCGAGGAGCGCCAGAAGGTGATGCCGCTCGAAGAGGCGGCCGCGTGGCTGAAAGCGGAGGCGACGCCGCCGGACCGGCGTTAGGTTTGCCGCGGCGACAGCCCGATGATGCAAAGTTCCACAGGCTTCTGAGGGGCGAGCAGGATCCGGCGCGCGCGCATCCACGCGACCGGCGGCGGGTCTGCTTTCGTGAGCGGGGTGCTGTCCAGAACGATTGCGTTTCGGCCCCCCGATGAGAGGCCGGCGGCCTGCGCCGCGCCGCCCTGATCGGCGAACGTGAGGATGGCCGTGCTGCTGCGTGTCGCCAGCGGGATGTGCTGCGCGGCCGTGTTGAGTTCCAGCATCCTGCGGGTGTTGAGCCCGGCGGCGAGCGGCGTGTCCGCGCCCGCGATCATCCGTGTCGCGGCGCGGTCGAACGCCATGAGATCAAGCGCTGCGTACTGAACCGTCGCTCCGCGGACGACGAACAGGAGTAGCAGGAATGCGGCCAGCATCGGCGCGCGCTTTCCCCACAGCGCCGAAACATTGACCCCCAGCACGACGCACAGCAGGACGAGGCCGGGCAGGAACATGCGCGGAGTCGGGTCGATGCCGAGGCCGTAGACGAGAACGGCGAAGTGCAGCAGGGCCCCGGCCATGAGCAGCGGTGTCCAGCGCGGGCG
>JACFNY010000149.1:840-5630 GCA_019454625.1 Sphingomonadaceae bacterium | reverse complement strand
CGCGAAGCCGACGCGGGTATAGGCGCAGACGAGCTTGGCGCCTGAGACGGCGTAGCGGAAGTCGCAGGCGCAGGCGAGATCGAGGCCGGCGCCGGCCGCCGCGCCGTTGACCATGGCGACCGTCGGCTTGGGAAGCTCGGCCAGCAGCAGCATGAGCGCCTTGGAGGCGCGGCCGAAGCGGGCGCCGTCCTCGTCGTTCTTCTCGGGCGTCGACTTGGATGCCTGCCACGACTTGACGTCGCCGCCGCCGCAGAACAGCTTGCCGCGCCCGGAAAGCACGACTGCGCGCACCTGCGCATCCTCCGCCGCGCGCGTCAGCGCCTCCGATAGCCCGGCCATGACGTCCGGCCCGAGGCTGTTGCCGAATTCGGGACGGTTGATGAAAATCCGCAGCACGTTGCCGTTCAGGTCTGTCTCGACTTCGCTCAAGGCGTTTCCTCCGCTTGGTTGGGGGTTCAGGCGTGGACGAGATGGCCGTTGGCCGCGTCCCAGCCGATTCGGTAGCTCTCGCCCTCCCTCACATGGGCCGCCGCGACGCTCGACGGTCGCAGCCGCACCGGCACGCCGTTCGCGGTACCGATGATGAGCACGCTATCGCCGTAGTGGACGACGCCGTCGACGGTCATCGTGAACGCGTTGTCGGTCGCGGACGCACCCTCGCCCAGGAGGCGGACCGCTTCGGGCCGCACCAGAAGGACGAGGTTCCCGCCGGGCTGCTCGTCGGCTGCGACCGTGATCGGGCCGAGACCGTCGGCCGCGAACAGGCCCGCCTTCTCGCAGCGACCGGAGAAGAAATTGTTGTCGCCGATGAACGCCCCGACGAAGCGGGAGACCGGCCGGGCATAGACATCGAGCGGCGGCGCGATCTGCTCGATGACGCCCTTGTTGAAGACCGCGACCCGGTCCGACATCGTCATCGCCTCGGTCTGGTCGTGGGTGACGTAGATCATCGTCATGCCGGTCTCGCGGTGGATGCGCTTGATCTCCATCTGCATGTGCTCGCGCAGGTTCTTGTCGAGCGCGCCGAGCGGTTCGTCGAGCAGGAGCACGTCGGGCTCGAAGACGATGGCGCGGGCGAGCGCCACGCGCTGCTGCTGACCGCCGGACATCTCGCGCGGCAGCTTGGCGCCGAAATTGTCCAGATTGACGAGCGCGAGCGCCTCCTGGACCCGCCGGGCGATCTCGGCCTTGGCGAGCTTGCGCATCTTGAGCGGGAAGGCGATGTTGTCGGCCGCGCTCATATGCGGGAACAGCGCATAGTTCTGGAACACCATGCCGATGTTGCGGTCGAAGGGCGGCACCGGCGCGATGTCCCTGCCGTTGAGCAGGATGCGGCCCGACGTCGGGCTCTCGAAGCCGGCGATCATCATCAGCGTGGTGGTCTTGCCCGAGCCGCTCGGCCCGAGGAACGTCAGGAACTCGCCCTTGCGGACATCGAGCGAAACGCCGTCGACGGCGTTGGTGCGGCCGTCGTAGGACTTGACGAGATCGATCAGGGAAAGATGGGGATTGCTCACACTATCCTCGCGAAATCCGTGCTTGCCTGCGTCGATGATTGGCGACCGCGATGACCACGGTTCCGCAGAAGACAAGGCTGAAGAGAAGCGTCGAGACGACGGCGATGACGGGATCGGCGTCCATGCGCACGCTGTCGAACATCTTGCGCGGCAGGGTCGCGGCGTCGCGGCCGGAGATGAAGAGCGACACCACCGTCTCGTCGAACGAATGAATGAAGGCGAAGAACGCCGAGACGATGAAGCCTGGCCGCAGCACCGGAAAGGTGACCAGGAAGAACGTCTTCAGCGGCGTCGCGCCGAGGTTCATCGCCGCGCGCTCCAGGTTGCGGTCGAACCCCTTGAGCGAGGCGGCGAGCACGAGGAAGGAGATCGGCACAGAAAGGGCGACATGGGCGAGGATGACGCCGAGATGCGTCTGCGTCAGGCGCATCCCGCCGAGGAAGTAGTAGTAGGCGAGCGCCAGCACGATCGACGGCGCGGCCATCGGCAGCATCAGCAGCAGGTTGACCAGCGCCTTGCCGCGGAACCGGCTGCGCACCATGGCGAAGGCGGCGGGCGTGATGATCGCCATCGTGATCATCGCCGAAGCGGCGGCGATGACCACGCTGTTGAATGTCGGGCGCAGCCAGTTCGGATCGGTGAAGTAGTTCCTATAATAGCCCAGCCAGTAGGCCGGCGGCGGGAACTCCAGCGAGATGGCGGTGCTGAACGACATCGGCACCACGATGAACATCGGCGCCACGATGAACAGCGCCACGGCGAATGCGGCCAGCCTGACCATGCCCATCGCTCAGCCCCACATCCTGTCGAGGCCGACATAGCGATTGTAGATCGCGAAGAGGGCCAGCGTTATGACGAGGAGGACGACCGCGATGGCGGAGGCCTCGCCCCAGGCGAGCGAGTACTCGATATGGTCGCCGATCACGCCCGCGATCATCTGGCTGCGCGGCGAGCCGAGCAGGACCGGCGTGACGTAGAAGCCGAGGCAGATGATGAAGACGAACGAGAACCCGGTGACGATGCCGGGCGCGCTCAGCGGCAGGAACACCGTGCGGAACGCCTGGAACGGCCTTGCGCCGAGGCTGGTCGCCGCCCTGAGCAGGTTGGGATCGATCTTGCTCATGACGGCGTAGAGCGCCATGACCATGAACGGCAGCATGATGTGGACCATCGCCAGGATGGCGCTGAAATTGGTGAAGAGCAGTTGCGGCGACTGGAAGCCCAGCGTCTTCAGCAGCGCGACGATCGGCCCCTGGGAGCCGAGGATGACCATCCAGGCATAGGTCCGCACCAGGAACGACGTCCAGAAGCTCATCGCCACCGCCAGCAGCAGGAGCGCGGCGATCCAGCCCCCGGCCCGCGCCGCGACATAGGCCACCGGATAGGCGAGCACGAGGCAGAGCGCGGCGACGATGAACGCGGTCATGAAGGTGCCGAGCATCGTCTTGAGGTAGAACCCGCTGCCGAAGACGTGGACGTAGTTGTCCAGCGACACCGTGGGGTCCGTCAGGCTGAACTGCACCACCTTCAGCAGCGGCAGCACCGCGAAGACGGCGAGGAACAGGACGACCGGCGCCAGCAGGAGCCAGTGCGAACTTCCGCCCGCACTGTAGAGCGCCCTGCTCAACCCGCGTCCGGAGACGCGGGCGCCCATCACGAGGCGATCCACTGGTCGAAGCGGCGCATCAGCGGCGTGAAGTCGGGGCCGATCAGTTCCGGCTTCTGGTGAATGGCTGTCTTCATGTTGTCGGGATAGGTCGGCATCCCCTTCTGCATGTCCTCGGGGATGAACTCGAACGACTTGGGATTCATCGGCCCGTAGACGGCGTCGGTGCAGAACCCCGCCAGCGGCTGGGGCGAGGCCGCGAATTCGGCGAACAGCCATGCCGCGTCCTTGCGCGGCGTTCCCTTGGAAACGACCCAGTAGACCTCGGAGTGCAGCGCCTCGTTCCAGACCAGCTCGAGCGGAATGCCCTGGTTCTGGAGGATCTGCACCTGGCCGTGCCAGATGGCGATGTAGTCGACCTCGCCGTCGCGGATGAGCTGCTGGGCCTGGCTGCCCTGAAGCCACCAGACGCGGATGTGCTCCTTCAGCGCGTCCAGCGACTTGAAGGCGCGGTCGCCGTCGATGGGGTAGATCTGGTCCTGGGTCACGCCGTCGGCCATCAACGCCGGCGGCAGGCAGTCCCAGGCATAGCGCCGCATCGAGCGGCTGCCGGGATTCTTCCCGACGTCCCAGAACTCCTTCCACGACCGCGGCCCGTCGGGGTGCTTGTCGCGGTTGTAGCAGATGTTGGTCGAGAACACGTGCGAGGCCAGCCCGTTCATGAACACCGAGGTCTCGGGAATCTTCTCGGGGTCGAGTTCGCGGCCCTCGATGGATTCGATGATGTCGGCCTCGGCGGCCTGGACCAGCTCCACCGCGCCGACCGTGGTGACGTCGAATTCGTAGACGCCCGTCCGCGCCTGGGCGGCGAGCTTGGCGTAGGACACCGGCGAGACGGTGCGGATCTCGATGCCCGTCTCCTTCGAGAACGGGTCGAACAGGTGCTTCTTGGCGCTCTCCTCCCAGCGCCCGCCCCAGGTGTTCACGTAGAGCGGCTCGGCCGCCCAGCTCCGCCGCGTCAGATACGGCATCGACAGCGCGACCGCCGCGCCGGCCTGGAGAAATCCGCGCCGCGTCGTCCCCGCAGCCCGCAGTTTTTGTAGGCCCTTGTCATTTTGGGAATTGCACATTCCGTTTCCTCCTGTTTATTGTATTTTGTGTAATGTACTTTGCTTTTTCATGTCGTCAAGGGTCGATGCGAACATCGCGATCGACCGCCGCCGGATCGAAAAAGCGCCGGAACGAGGAGCAACGGGATGGAACTGAGATACTCGCGGGCGGAGCTGGACTTTCGCGACGAGGTCCGCGCGTTCCTGAAGGACGAGCTGCCGGCGGACATCCGCGCCAAGGTGGCCAGGGGCGAGCATCTCGGCAAGGAAGACAACCTGCGCTGGATCAGGCTGCTGCACACGCGGGGCTGGTCGGCGCCGTCGTGGCCGGCCGAACATGGCGGCCCCGGCTGGTCGCTGACCCAGCGCTATATCTTCAACGAGGAATGCGCGGCGGCGGACGCGCCCGCCATCATTCCCTTCGGCGTCAACATGGTCGGGCCGGTCGTCTACACCTTCGGCACCCAGGCCCAGAAGGACCGCTACCTGCCGCGCATCCTCAGCGGCGAGGATTATTGGTGCCAGGGCTATTCCGAGCCGGGATCGGGATCGGACCTC
>JACFNY010000149.1:0-830 GCA_019454625.1 Sphingomonadaceae bacterium | reverse complement strand
CGCGTCGCTGCGGACCAGGGCGGTGCGGGACGGCGACCACTACGTCGTCAACGGCCACAAGACCTGGACCTCGGTCGGCCATCAGGCCAACATGATGTTCTGCCTCGTGCGCACGGACGGCTCCGGCAAGAAGCAGGAAGGCATCACCTTCCTGCTGATCGACATGGCGACGCCCGGCATCACCGTCCGCCCGATCATCACCATCGACGAGGGCCACGGCGTCAACGACACCTTCCTCGACAATGTCCACGTTCCCGTCGCCAACCGCGTCGGCGAGGAGAACAAGGGCTGGACCTACGCCAAGTTCCTGCTGACCAATGAGCGCGTCGGCCAGGCCGAGATCGCGCACTCGAAGCGGCTTCTCGCCCGCCTCAAGGCGACGCTGGCCTCAACCCCCGACGGCCGGGGCGCGACGCTGGACAAGGACCCCTCCTTCTCCCAGCGCGTTGTCGACATCGAGATCGAGCTGACCGCTCTCGAATATCTCAACCTGCGGGCGCTGGCCAATGCCGTCGCCGGACGCGACAACGGCTATATGGCGAGCCTGCTCAAGATCAAGGGCACGGAGCTCCACCAGGCGCTGACCGAACTCTCGGTCGACGCGCTCGGCTACGGGGCGCTGCCCTTCGAGAGGCTGTCCGCCGCGCAAATGGACGAGGCGTCGTTCCCCGAGCCGACCTTCGACATGAGGAACTTCCTCTACGGTCGCGCCAAGAGCATCTGGGGTGGCTCGACGGAGATACAGAAAAACATCGTCTCGAAGCAGATTGGGCTATAGGACTCTTCCCGAAACAGGCTGTACATCCTCTCCATGACGAACAAGAAAACCA
>JACFNY010000148.1 GCA_019454625.1 Sphingomonadaceae bacterium | reverse complement strand
GCCCACGTCACGCTCGTCGAGGACGATGCGAAGCTGGTGCGCCGCGCCTCGTCCGCGATCTCCAAGACCGGCGTTTCCAACGTCAGCGTCGTCGAGGGGCCGCTCGCCGAGGGCTGCGCCGAGGGCGCGCCGTATGACGTGCTGCTGATCGACGGCGAGGTGGAGGCCGTGCCGGACGCGCTGATCGCGCAGGTGCGCGACGGCGGACGCATCGCCGCCGTGCTTGCCGACCGCGGCGCCGCGCCGAGCGTCTCGGTCGGCCGCGTCGCGGGCGGCCATGTCGGCTGGACGCGCCTGCTCGAAGCGGGCGCCCCGGTTCTCAAGGGTTTCGAGCGGCCGCGGGTATTCGAGTTCTAGGAGCGGACGAATGGGTCTCAGGCTGAGTGTTCTGATGGGCGGCGCGGCGCTCGCCGCGCTTGCAGCGACGCCGGCGGCGGCGGAAAGCCTCCGCGACGCGATGGCCGCCGCCTATGCCAACAACCCCGTGCTCGCGGGCGCGCGGGCGGGCCAGCAGGCCGTCTCCGAGGGCGTCGTCCAGCAGCTCGGCCAGTTCCGGCCGACGCTCGGCGCGCAGGCCGCGCTCGATCAGGAAACCTCGGGCCCCGGCCGGTTCAACGATATGAGCCGCCTCGTCACGGTCGGCGTGCAGCTCAGCCAGCCGGTCTATCGCGGCGGCCGTCTGCAGGCCGGGCTGAAGGCGGCGAAGAGCCGGGAACTCGCGGGCCGCGAGCAGCTTCGCGCCGCCGAGAACCAGACGATCTTCGACACCGTCGTCGCCTACATGGACGTGCTGCGCTTGCAGGCCGAGGTCGAGCTGACGACGAATCAGGTGCATGTGCTCGAACGCCAGTTGCAGGCGTCGAACGACCGCTTCGAGGTCGGCGACCTGACGCGCACCGACGTCGCGCAGAGCGAGGCGCGGCTCGCGCTCGCCCGCAGCCAGAACATCGCCGCGCTCGGCAACCTCGCGAACGCGCGCGCCACCTACGAGCGCGTCGTCGGCCATGCGCCGGAGAACCTCGAACAGCCGCAGCTGCCGCCGCTCATCCCCGGCACGCAGCAGCAGGCGATCGACCTCGCGCTCGCCGACAGCCCGTTCATGCTCGCCGCGAAATCGGAGCAGGAAGCGGCGCGTCAGGACGTGCGCGTGCAGAAGGGCGCCCGCCTGCCGAGCGTCGATGCGTCGTTCGGCGTCGGCTACACGAACTTTCGCGGCCTGACCGCGGCGGGCGCGGGCGTGCGCACCGGCGGCATCGACTATACGCAGAACATCGGCGCCACGCTGACGCTGCCGATCTTCCAGGCGGGCGTGCAGGGCTCGCGCATCCGCGAGGCCGAGGCGCGTTTCTCGCAGGCCGAGCAGGGTACGCTGGCGACCGAGCGCGACACCATCGAAAGCGCGCGTCAGGCGTGGGAAAACCTGCAAAGCGCCCGCTCGACCATCGAATCGGCGAAGGTACAGGTGAGCGCCAACGAACTCGCGCTCGAAGGCACGCGCGCCGAGAACGAGGTCGGCTCGCGCGACATTCTCGACGTGCTGAACGCCGAGCAGGAGCTGCTCGACGCCCGCGTCACGCTGGTCCGCGCCGAGCGGGACGCGTTCGTGGCCGGATACGCGCTGCTCGCCACGGTCGGCCGCGCCGAGGCGGACGACCTCGACCTGCCGGTCGAGATCTACAGGCCGGACGACTACACCGCGCGCGCCAAGCGGCACTGGGTGGACTGGGCGCCGGGCTTCGACGCGCAGCCGGTGACCACGCAGGTGACGGCGCCGGATACGATGGGTCCGCCGGTTCCGGAAAGCGTCCGGCAGTAGCCGCGTGACAACGCCCCGCGATTGGCGCTAAATCGCACGCATGGCAGGCAAGCCCGAACCCACGATGGAGGAAATCCTCGCGTCGATCCGCCGCATCATCGCGGAGGACGACGGCGAGCGCGTGCGCGCGCCGGACGCGGAGCCCGGGATCGACGAGGACGACGAGCCGCTCGATGAGACCGGCGCGCGGTTCGAGGCGGAGCCGTCGGCGGTGCTGGAGCTTTCGGAGGCGGCGCAGTCCGCGGTTTCCGAGGCTGTTCAGGCGAAGGCGTCGGAGAGTTTTTCGGCGCTGTCTTCCCTGCGCCTGCGCGGCGACGGGGCGGGGCCGGAAACATTGGAGGACCTCGTCCGCGAGATGCTCCAGCCGATGCTGAAGAGCTGGCTCGACGCCAACCTGCCGGAGATCGTCGAGCAGATGGTCGCCCGCGAGATCGCCCGCATCACGCGCAAGTAAGAGTCCGGGAATAGCCGCCGCTTGCCGCCGCGCCGCGCGGCTGGCAAAGGAGCGCGCATGACGATCGAAAAGACCTTCGCGCCGGGCGAGATCGAGGCCCGCTGGTACAAATACTGGGAAGAGAACGGGAAATTCCGCCCCGCGCGCCCGGACGCGGCGCCGTTCACGATCGTCAACCCGCCGCCCAACGTCACCGGCAGCCTGCACATCGGCCACGCGCTCGACAACACGCTCCAGGACATCGTGGTCCGCTATGAAAGGCTGCGCGGCAAGGACGCGCTGTGGGTCGTCGGCACCGACCACGCCGGCATCGCCACGCAGATGGTGGTGGAGCGCCGGCTGGAGGAGCGGCAGGACAAGCGCACCAACTACAGCCGCGAGGATTTCGTCGCCAAGGTGTGGGACTGGAAGGCCGAGAGCGGCGGCCAGATCACCCGCCAGCTCCGCCGCCTCGGCTGCTCGATGGACTGGAGCCGCGAGCAGTTCACGATGGACCCGCACTTCACGCGCGCGGTCGTGAAGGTGTTCGTCGACCTCTACAATCAGGGCCTCGTCTACCGCGACAAGCGGCTGGTGAACTGGGACCCGAAGCTGAAGACGGCGATCTCGGACCTCGAGGTCGAGACGCGCGAGGTGAAGGGCCATTTCTGGCGCTTCAAGTATCCGCTCGCGGACGGCGCGCGCCTGCCCGACGGCCGCGATTACATCGAGGTCGCCACTACGCGCCCCGAAACCATGCTCGCCGACATGGCGGTGGCGGTTCACCCGGAGGATGAACGCTACAAGGTCGTGATCGGCAAGGAGATCGTGCAGCCGATCACCGGCCGCCGTTTCAGGGTGGTCGCCGACGAGCACGCCGATCCCGAACTCGGCTCGGGCGCCGTGAAGATCACGCCGGGCCATGACTTCAACGACTTCGAGGTGGGCAAGCGCGCCGGTATCAAGCCCGCCGAGATGCTCAACATGTTCGATGCCGAGGCCAAGGTCGTGCAGACGGCGGACGGTCTCATCCCAGATGAATTCCTTGGCCTCGACCGTTTCGATGCCCGCCGACTGGTCGTCGAGCGGCTGAAGGAGCAGGGTTTCCTGATCCCGCACGTCTCGAAGGACAAGGACGGCAACGAAACCGAACACGACGCCGAACCGCGCACGATCCAGACCCCGTTCGGCGATCGCGGCGGCGTGGTGATCGAGCCGTGGCTGACCGACCAGTGGTACGTGAACGCCGAGGAACTGGCGAAGAAGCCCATCGAGGCCGTTCGCAGCGGCGCGATCGAGATCGTCCCCAAGACGTGGGAAAAGACCTTCTTCAACTGGATGGAGAACATCCAGCCGTGGTGCGTCTCCCGCCAGCTCTGGTGGGGCCACCGGATTCCGGCTTGGTACGACGAGGACGGTGCGGCCTATGTCGCGGAGACCGAAGAGGCGGCACAGTCTCTTGCTGGCAATAAAAAGCTGACCCGCGACGAGGACGTGCTCGACACCTGGTTCTCGTCCGCGCTCTGGCCCTTCGCCACGCTTGGCTGGCCCGAGAGCGATGCGACGCTGCTGAACAAGCATTACCCGAACGACCTTTGCATCTCGGGCTTCGACATCCTGTTCTTCTGGGATGCGAGGATGGCTATGCAAGGCCTTCATTTTATGAAGGATGTGCCGTGGAAGCGGCTCTATCTGCACGGCCTCGTGCGCGCCGCGGACGGCCAGAAGATGTCGAAGTCGAAGGGCAACGTCGTCGATCCGCTCGGCCTCATCGACAAGTACGGCGCCGATGCGCTGCGCTTCTTCATGGCGGCGATGGAGAGCCAGGGCCGCGACGTGAAGATGGACGAGCGCCGCGTCGAGGGCTACCGCAACTTCGCGACCAAGCTGTGGAACGCCGCGCGCTTCTGCCAGTCGAACGGTATCGGCGCGAGCCGGACCATTGCCGCACCGCCTGCGTCGCTCGCCGTCAACCGCTGGATCGTCGCCGAGGTCGCCGCCACGGCGCAGGCGCTCGAAACCGCGATGGCCGAGCTGCGCTTCGATGCCTATGCGGATGCGATCTACCAGTTCACGTGGAGCCGCTTCTGCGACTGGTATCTCGAACTCATCAAGCCGGTGCTCGCCGAGGGCGGGGAAGGAGCGGACGAGACCCGCACCGTCGCCGGATGGGCGCTCGACCAGATTCTGGTCATGCTGCACCCGGTGATGCCGTTCGTCACCGAGGAACTGTGGCACGCGCTTGGGCTTCGCGGCGGCCATGATCTCATCACCGCGAAGTGGGTGGATGTCGGCCCGGTCGACGAAAGCGCCTCGGCGGAGATCGACTGGCTGATCCGGCTCGTCTCCGAAATCCGCTCCAGCCGCACCGAGCTCGGCGTGCCGCCGGGTGCGAAGCTGCCGTTGCACGTGCGCGACTGTTCGCCGGTCACGGTCGCGCGGATCGACGCCAACCGCCCGATGATCGAGCGGCTCGCGCGGATCGAGGCAATCTCCACCGATCCCGCTCCGGCGGGCGGCGCGGCGCAGATCGTCGTCGACGAGGCGACCTATGTGCTCCCCCTCGAAGGCGTCATCGACCTCGCCGCAGAGCGCGCGCGCCTCGAAAAGAACGCGGCCGCGGCTGAGAAGGAGCGGGACGGCCTCGCCGCCCGCCTCGGCAATCCGGCGTTCGTGGACAAGGCGAAGCCGGAAGCGGTCGAGAAGGCACGCGCCGACCACGCCGAGAAATCCGCCGAAGCCGAGCGCCTGCGCGCCGCGTTGGCGCGGCTGGGGTAGCGCCGCTTACAGCGGAGAAGGGCTAACGCTCGCCGAGGCCGCTGCACCCTCTTCCGGAATAGGAAAAGACATGCAAGGCTCGGCGCCGCTCTTTGAGGCGCGCGCGGCCGTCATCCCGGCAAGCGCGCATGAATTTCCCCATGATGCGGCCATCGCGCGCGAATCGCGGGCGGTCTCGCCTTCGCCTGCGCTTACGCCTGCCTCGCACGCTCGCGCGCAGGCGCGAGCATGTCTCCACTTCATCAACTTTGCCGGGAATCCGGGCGTCAGCGCACCGGTCGGGCAGACAGCAGCGCCGCTGCTCCTATTCTGCAAGTCCTTCCTCTTCCTTGAAGGGGGAGGGGGACTAGCTCGACATCAGGATGAACATCGCCAGCAGAAGCGCGCCGCAGACGCCGAGCACGAACAGCAGCTTGCGGTCGTCGCGCATCCGCTGCGGTTTCTTCTTCGCCATGGTTCAGTCCTTCCCCTGTTCTCCGTCCTTCGGACGCGGCAGCCATTCCGGCCATTCGACGCTGACGGGATGGCCGCCGAGCGTCAGCAGCGCATCGGCATGTTCGACGCGCAGCAAGGCGATGCCGCGTGCGCCCTCGAAGCTGCGCAGCGTTCCCGCCTCGCGG
>JACFNY010000147.1:3386-5715 GCA_019454625.1 Sphingomonadaceae bacterium | reverse complement strand
GCGGCCGAGCGTGGTGACGCGGCCATCGTCGGTGACGCCCTGAAAACCGGGGACGACCGCGACGCGGCCCGTCGCCATGTCGGCGAGTACGGCGGTGGTGTCGATGTCGCCGATGCGGGCGGTCGAATGCGCGTCCGACGTGTGGATGGGAAGCTGCCAGCCGAGCCAGCTGCGCGCGGGCACGCCGATCGCCTGTAGCGTGATGGCGAGAAGTCCCGAGGTCACCTGCTCGCCCGAGGCGACGACGACGTCGTATTCCGCCGTGTCGCGCAGCGCCGCCGCCTCGCGGCAGAAGCCGACGAGCCGGTCCGTCTCCCCGGCCATCGCCGAGACGACCACGGCGACCTCGTTGCCTGCATCGACCTCGCGCTTCACGCGCTGGGCGACGTTGCGGATACGCTCGATGCCCGCCATCGACGTGCCGCCGAACTTCATCACGATCCGGGCCATGGTCTGGCGCCTGTTCCTTCTTCAACGTCCACGAAAACACCCGGCCGGGACCGGCCGGTACGAAAGCGGCGCCTTGATAGAAGCCGCCTTGCCGGAGCGCAAGCGCCTCGGCTTGCCGCACCGCCGCCGACGGCTTATGCGTTCGGGCATGACCGCCGTTCGGCCGCATCCGGAGCTTTGCCGCACCATGAAACCACGCTTCCTCGGCACCGCCATCGCCCTCGCGCTGGTGGCCGCCTCACCGACCCTCGCCGCCCCGAAGAGCGCGGGCCCCGACCCCGCGCTCGTCGCCGCCGTCGACATCCCCTACGAGCGCTTCACGCTGCCGAACGGCCTTCGCGTCATCGTCCATACCGACCGCAAGGCGCCGATCATCGCCACCAGCATCTGGTACCACGTCGGCTCCAAGGACGAGCCTGCGGGCAAGACCGGCTTCGCGCACCTGTTCGAGCACCTGATGTTCAACGGCACGGAGAACTACAACCACGACTGGTTCGTGGCGCTTCAGGAGATGGGCGCGACGAGCTACAACGGCACCACGTGGTTCGACCGCACCAACTACTTCCAGAACGTGCCGACACCCGGCCTCGAACGCATCCTGTTCCTCGAATCCGACCGCATGGGGCATCTTCTGGGCGCGATCGACCAGACCAAGCTGACGAACCAGATCGGCGTCGTGCAGAACGAGAAGCGGCAGGGCGACAACCAGCCCTACGGCAAGACCGAGTACCGCATCCTCGAGGGCCTGTTCCCCGAAGGCCACCCCTACCGCCACTCGACGATCGGCTCGATGGAGGACCTCGACAACGCCTCGCTCGACGACGTGAAGACGTGGTTCCGCACGTGGTACGGCCCCAACAACGCCGTGCTGGTGCTGGCCGGGGACATCGACGCGGCGACCGCGAAACCGCTCGTCGAGAAGTATTTCGGCGATCTTCCCGCCGGACCCGCCGTCGAGCGCCGCCTGAAGGCGTGGGTGCCGGAGCGCAGCGAGACGGTGCGCGAGACGATGGAGGACCAGGTCTCCAACACGCGCCTCTACCGCGTGTGGGCCGTGCCGGGCCTCAACGACAAGGATGCGCAGAACCTTTCCATCGCCGCCGCGACGCTCGGCGGCGGCAACAGCTCGCGGCTCTACAAGGACCTCGTCCGCGACCGCCAGCTCGCCATCGGCGTATCCGGCTACCTGCAGGCGTTCGAGGCGGTGAGCCTGCTCCAGATCGAGGTGGACGTGAAGCCGGGCGTGGACCCGGAGACGGTGAACGCCCGGCTCGACCAGCTTCTCGCCGGCTTCCTCGCCAAGGGCCCGACGAAGGACGAGGTGGGCCGCGTCGCCATGCGCGCCGTCTCCGGCACCATCCGCGGCCTCGAAGCCGTCGGCGGCTTCGGCGGCAAGGCGGTGACGCTGGCCGAGGGCGAGCTCTATTCGGGCGACCCGCACCAGTTCAAGAAGGACCTCTCCGCCTATGTGAACGCGACGCCCGCGAGCGTGCAGGCCGCCGCGCAGCGCTGGCTTTCGAAGGGCGACTACCAGCTTACGGTCTATCCCTACGGCACGCTCCAGCAGGTCGCGGGCAAGGGTATCGACCGCTCGAAGCTGCCCCCCGTGGACGGCGCGCCCGCGCTCGAATTCCCGGCCGTCGAGCGCGCGAGGCTCTCGAACGGCATCGAGGTCGTGTTCGCAAAGCGCGACACCGTGCCGGTGGTGAACCTCTCGATGGTGTTCGACGCCGGCAACGCCGCGGATTCGCGCGAGAAGCTCGGCACGCAGTCGCTGATGCTCTCGCTGCTCGATGAGGGCACGGCGAAGCGCACCGCCATCCAGATCGCCGAGGAGGAGGAGCGCCTCGGCGCGAACATCGGCGCGGGCGCGGGCAAC
>JACFNY010000147.1:0-3376 GCA_019454625.1 Sphingomonadaceae bacterium | reverse complement strand
GCAACGACAGCACCGAGGTCTCGCTCTCCGCGCTCTCCACCAACCTCGCCCCCTCGCTCGACCTGTGGGCGGACATCATCCGCAACCCGAAGTTCGATCCCGCAGAGCTCGAGCGCGTGCGCGGCATCCAGATCGCCGGGATCGCGCAGGAGGAAAGCCAGCCGCAGACGCTGGCGCTGCGCCTGCTGCCGCCGCTCATCTACGGCACGGCGCATCCTTACGGCGTGCCGCTCACCGGCTCCGGCACGGTGGAGGGCGTGAAGGCGGTGACGCGGGACGATCTCGTCAGCTTCCACCAGACATGGCTCCGGCCCGACAACGCCACCATCTTCGCCTCCGGCGCGACGAGCATCGGCGAGCTGGTGCCGCTGCTCGAAAAGACGGTCGGCACATGGTCGGCGCCGTCCACGCCGAAGGGCGCCAAGACCTTCACGACCGCGAGCGCCCCCGCCGCGAGCAAGGTCATCCTGATCGACCGCCCCGGCTCGCCGCAGTCCTTCATCCTCGCGGGCTATCCGCTGGCGCGCAGGGGCACGGACGACAACCTCGCGCTCACCACCGTGAACACCCCGCTCGGCGGCGTGTTCACCTCGCGGCTCAACATGAACCTGCGCGAGGACAAGGGCTGGTCCTACGGCGTCTCGACCGCGATCTCGCAAACGAGCGAGCAGATGCCCTTCTACGTCTTCGCGCCCGTGCAGACCGACAAGACCGGCGCCGCGCTCGCCGAGCTTCGCAAGGACATCACCGCCTTCGTCACCGACAGGCCGATCACGCCCGAGGAGGTGACGTCGACGCTCGCGTTCCTCACCGGCCGCCTGCCGGGCGCTTACGAATCCTCCGCCGCCGTGCTCGACGCGCTGGAGACGAACGCCCGCCTCAAGCGGCCGGACGATTATCAGGTGACCTACGCCGCGAAGCTGAACGCCCTCACCCGCGACCAGCTGATCGCCGCGGCGAAGGCCAATATCGACGTGAACCGGCTGCTGTGGGTCGTCGTCGGCGACCGGCGGCAGGTGGAGCCGCAACTGAAACCCCTTGGGCTGCCGATCGAGGTGAAATGATGAGCAAGGTTGAAACCGGTTACGCCGACTATTCGCACGCGGGCACGACGTTCGAGGCCTATGTCGCCCACACGGGCGGCACGGAGAAGCGCCCGGCCGTCCTCGTCGCGCACCAGTGGGCCGGCCAGTGCCCGCACGAGTGCGGCCGCGCCGATCTGCTCGCCGAGGCGGGCTACGTCGGCATCGCCATCGACACCTACGGCAAGGGCGTGCGCGGCACGGTGGGGCAGGACAACAGCGCGCTCATGAATCCGCTGCTCGCCGACCGCGCGCTGCTGCGGGGCCGCCTGCTGGCCGCGGTCGACTTCGCCAAGACGCATCCGCTCGCCGACCCGTCGCGCATCGCCGTCATCGGCTTCTGCTTCGGCGGTCTCTGCGCGCTCGACGTGGCGCGCAGCGGCACGAAGGACGTGGCGGGCGTGGTGTCGTTCCACGGCGTCTACCCGCCGCCGAACCTCGGCCCGCAGGCGCCGATCCACGCGCAGGTGCAGCTCCACCACGGCTGGGAGGACCCGCTCGCCCCGCCGCAGGACGTGCTGGCGCTGGCCAAGGAGCTCACCGACGCGGGCGCGAAATGGCAGCTCAACGCCTACGGCGACACCGTCCACGCCTTCACCGCGAAGGGCATGAACAACCGGGCCGAAGGCGCGCAGTACAACGAGATCGCCGACCGCCGCTCGTGGCAGGCGACGCTGCTGTTCCTCGAGGAGATCTTCGCCTGAGGCGGATTTCCAGCCTGTGCGTGTTCCTCGGCTCCAGCCGGGGCACGCGCGCCGACTATGCGGACGCCGCGCACGCGCTCGGCACGGCGATGGCCGCGCGCGGCATCCGCCTCGTCTACGGCGGCGCCTCGATCGGCCTGATGGGCGTGCTCGCCGATGCCGTGCTCGCGGCGGGCGGCGAGGCCGTTGGCGTCATCCCGCAGGCGCTCGTCGATCACGAGGTCGCGCACCACGCCCTCACCGATCTCGTCGTCACCGGCTCGATGCACGAGCGCAAGGCCGAGATGGCGCGCCGCGCCGACGCCTTCGCGGCGCTACCGGGCGGCGTCGGCACGCTGGAGGAATTGTTCGAGGTGTGGACATGGAGCCAGCTCGGCATCTTCGAGAAGCCCTGCGGCCTGCTCAACGTCGCGGGCTACTACGACCAGCTCGCCGGCTTCCTCGATCACATGGCCGCCGAGAAGTTCGTCCGCCCGCAGCACCGGGGAATGCTGGCCGTCGCCGAAACCCCGGACGCGCTGATCGAAGCGCTGGAGGCATGGGAATTGCCCGTGGTCGAGAAATGGATCGGCCTCGAACAGAGCTAGACGGGGCCATTCGAGGCTGCTATCCGCCGCCGCGATGTCCATGACGATTAAAACGATTAGCACCAAGCCGGTCCGCGCTCGCGGGGCGGTCCTGTGTGTGCTGACGGTTTAGCCGGCAAGCCAAGCAGGACAGAGCCCCGCCGAAGCGCGGGGCGGCACGGAACCTTCCGAAGCCACATACCCCGCGCCTCCGCAACACGACAGGAGACGCAGTTCACATGACCAGATCCCTCCCCGCCCGGCCCAATGTCGGCATTGTCGGCGCCACCGGCCTCGTCGGCGGCATGATGCTCGAAATCCTCGCCGAGCGCGATTTTCCGCTCGGCACGCTCCGCCTGTTCGCCTCCGCCCGGTCGAGCGGGAAAACGATCCCGTTCCGCGGCAATGACGTGGTCGTCGAGGACGCGGAGACCGCCGATTTCGCGGGCCTCGACATCGTGTTCTTCTCGGCGGGCGGATCGACTTCGCGCGCACTGGCGCCGAAGGCCGCCGCGGCGGGCGCGGTCGTCATCGACAACAGCTCGGCTTGGCGCAGCGATCCCGACGTGCCGCTCGTCGTCGCCGAGGTGAACCCGGAGGCGCTCCGCGACATCCCCAAGGGCATCGTCGCCAACCCCAACTGCACCACGATGGCGGCCATGCCCGTGCTGAAGCCGCTGCACGCAGCGGCGGGTCTCAAGCGCCTCATCGCCAGCACCTATCAGGCCGTCTCCGGCGGCGGCATGGCGGGCGTCGAGGAACTCCACGAGCAGGTCGTCGCCGGCGCGGCGGGCAGCGACGCGCTGGCGCGCGACGGGGACGGCGTAGACCTCGGCCGACCGCGCAAGTGGGCGGTGCCGATCGGCTTCAACGTCGTGCCGCTGAACTACGTGCTCGGCGAGGACGGCTACACCGAGGAGGAAACCAAGCTTCGCGACGAGAGCCGCAAGATCCTCGGCCTCCCCGGCCTCACCGTCTCCGGCACCAGCGTTCGCGTCCCCGTGTTCACCGGCCACGCCCTCTC
>JACFNY010000146.1 GCA_019454625.1 Sphingomonadaceae bacterium | reverse complement strand
CGCCTTCCACGTCATCAACAGCATCGGCTTCGCGCACATGCTCCCGGTGAGCCTCGCGCTGTTCGCGAAGGTGGCGCCGAAGGCGATCAACGCCACGGTCATCGGCCTGTATTACCTTGCCTTCTTCACCGCGAACGCCCTCGTGGGCTGGATCGGCGGCTTCTACGAGACGATGCGGACGACCGAGTTCTGGCTGCTCCATGCCGGGCTCGCCGCCGGTTCGGGCATGGTGTTCGTCTTCTTCAAGCTGTTCATGGGCCGCCGCCTCGCCGTTCAGGGCTGAATGTCGATCGGCCCTAGTCCGACTTTGGCGGACGTTTGATTGCGCGGGTGCGACGATGTGCCTGCCTGACCCGAACCCGGTCCTGCCGCGGATCGGCGGTTCCTGCACCGCCCCGCGGGACACGGCCCGGATCGCCTCGCATCGTTTCCTTCGGCCATCTCACATGTCGGGAGAATTTACATTTTGCAAATCATGTATCCTGACAAACTATCTATCTATTTGTAATACAAGTAATTTTCATATTGGCATCAAGCTTGCTTTCAGAAATGTGGCTCGGCTTTGGCCTGAGAAACAGGAGGACGTTCATGAAGTTCATTACGCGTACAAAATTGCTGGCAGCAGCAACCGTGAGCGCTTTGGCGCTGGCAGCGCTTCCGGGCGCCGCCAATGCAGGAGCAGTGCTGACCTCGTCGAACGGTCTGGTCCGGATCGGTCTTCAGGACACCGGCGAGATCAATTACACCGGTATCGGCATCGGATACAATTTCAGCGGTCAGGGCGGTCTCAACGGTTTCCGGGACGCGCTGTCGCCTGGCTGCGAATGCGAGGCATGGGGCGTCTCGGCGAACGGTCTCGGCGGCCAGGTCGGCCAATCGACCGGGAACCAGTTCATCGGCTTCACATCTACGGAATCCGCTCCCGGCAGCTTCACGTCCAACACGTTCCTCAATCGGACCGGCCTTACCGGCCTTACGATCTCGCACAGCGTGACCGAGGCCGCATCGACGTCGACAGGTGCTCTCTTCGGCATGACCGTCACGCTTACCAACGGTACCGGCGCGGACCTTTCGAATGTGCGCTATGCGCGGGTCATGGACTGGGATGTCCCCCCGACGGAGTTCGACGAGCTTGTCACCCACGTCGGAACCGGGACGACCTCCACGCTTATCCGCTCGACCGATGACGGATTCGCGAACGCGAACCCGGAAACCGCGCGGTTAAACACGGGTATCATGTCCGGCACCATCAATACCGACTTTAGCGCCAAGGGACCCGCGGACCACGGCTCCTTGTTCGTTTTTGATTTCGGAACGCTTCTTGTCGGTGAGAGCTATACGTTCGACATCTTCTACGGCGCCGGCGCCAACTTGGCGGATGCGCTGTCGCTTCTGTCGCTGGTTTCGCCCGAGCTCTACTCTCTCGGCCAGTCGTCGGGTTCCACGTCCGACACGTACCCGACCTTCGTCTTCGCGTTCAGCGGCGTTGGCGGCGATGTCGTCGTGCCTCCTCCCCCGCCGCCGCCGACCGGCGTGCCGGAACCGGCAGCCCTCGCCCTGTTCGGGCTCGGTCTGGCCGGTCTCGGTCTGATGCGTCGCCGCAAGACAGCTTAAAGTCACAACAAGGGGGCGGCTCTCTGGCCGCCCCTGTTCACCGAACGACAAGCGATCAGGCGCCGGCGGGCGGGTCCGCCGGCGCCTTCGTTTTCAGCGTGCGGAGGCGAGGGAGGATATTTCCGTGCGCCGAAGGTCGAAGCCGCGCGCCGTCATGGCCGCGCGCGTCATGTCGAGGATGGACTTGCGCGCCGTCTCCGGCGTGCCGCCGCCGAGCGGCGCGGGATCGTATTCGAGCGCGAGCTGGATCATCTCCGCGACGTCGCGGCCGTGCAGCCTCTCGACGATGCGGAAGGCGAAGTCGATCCCGGCGGTGACGCCGCCGCCCGAGATGCGGTCGCGGTCCTCGACGACGCGCTCCGCGACCGGGATCGCACCGAAGCCAGCCAGCAGGTCGCGCCATGCCCAGTGGCAGCCGGCCCGGTAGCCGGTCATCAGCCCCGCCGCGGCGAGGACCAGCGAGCCGGTGCAGACGCTGGTGACGAAGCGGGCGCCCGCGGCCTGCTTCCTGAGCCATGCGAGGGCGGCTTCGTCCTGCATCACCGCGGCGGTGCCGTAGCCGCCGGGCACGCAGATCATGTCGAGCTGCGGGCAGTCCTCGAAGGTCGCCGTGGGCAGGAAGGTGAGGCCGCAATCGTCGCGGATCAGCTCCATGTCCTTCCACACGAAATGCAGCCTCGCGCCCGGCATCCGCGCCAGCACCTGCGCGGGCCCGGTCATGTCGAGCTGGGTCAGCTCGGGGTAGAGCAGGAAGCCGATGTGGAATGTCCCGGTCATGGCAGTGTCCTCGCGTTGGCGGGTTGTTTCTACGGACTTGCCGGATTGGCGGAAATGACAATAGTCTGTATAATCCTGCCATGCGGACCGTGCTCCTCGTCTTCCCCGGCTTCCAGCTTCTCGATCTTTCGGGCCCCGCCGCCGTGTTCGGCGCTGTCGCGGAGGGGCTCGGGAACGGTGACGAGGTGGTCACGGTTTCGGGGCAGGGCGGGCCGGTGATGTCGAGTTGCGGCGTTGCCGTCTCGACGCTCCCGCTGCCGGTGTTCGATGCGGTCGACACGCTGCTCGTCGTCGGCGGCGACGGCCCCGGTCTCCGGGCGCTGATGGAGGACGGGCGGACCGGCCAATGGTTCCGGCAGGGCGCGGCGACGGCGCGCCGCTACGGCTCGATCTGCACGGGCGCCTTCGCGCTCGCGGCGTGGGGGCTGACCGACGGCCGCCGCGTCGCCACGCACTGGAACGGCGCCGGGCTGCTGTCCGAGGGTTTCCCGGAAACGACGGTCGATGCCGATGCCATGTTCGTGGAGGACGGCGCGCTGTGGACCTCGGCGGGCGTCACCGCGGGGATCGACATGGCGCTGGCGATGGTGGAGCGCGACCACGGGCCGCGCCTCGCCAACGCCATCGCGCGGCGGCTGGTGCTGTCGGTGCGGCGCCCCGGCAACCAGTCGCAATATTCGCCGCTGCTCCGCGCGCAGGCGAAAGCCGCCGGGCGCTACGCCGACCTCGTCGGCTACATCGCCGCCAACCTCGACCGGAGGCTCGACGTGGAGTCGCTCGCCGCGCGCGCCCGCGAGACGCCGCGCAGCTTCCACCGCAACTTCCGCGAGGCGACGGGCAAGACGCCCGCGGCTTTCGTCACGGCGGCACGGCTGGACCGCGCCCGCGCGCTGCTCGGCGAAGGCGCGGCGGTGAAGGCGGCCGCTGCGGCGTGCGGCTTTTCCTCGCCGGAGCATTTCGCCAAGAGCTTTGCGGGCGCCTTCGGCCTGTCGCCCGCCGCGTGGCGCGCGCTGAACGCTACTGCGTCTGCACCGCCTCGCCGGTGATCAGGTAGCCGCCCTCGAGGAAGCGCGCGACCTCGTCGGCGGCCGGGTGGCCGAATGCCTTGTACTTGGCGCGCAGCGACGTGCAGCGCTCGCCCGGGATGCGGTCGAGGCCGCTGTCGTTCAGCGTCAGCAGGTCGGCCTCCAGCGCGGTGGCGAGGTCGCTGCCGTAGCATTGCCGCGCGGCCTCCTGAAACGCGGCGGCGTAGCGGTAGGCGTCGCCCTCGGCGTAGCTCATCGCGAGCGTCAGCGCGGGGGCGAGCGTCAGCCACGGTTGCAGCGCCGGGTTGACCGCGTGTCCCGCGACGCTCTCCGCGATGCCGTGCCGCCCGGTGAAGGCGCGCAGGTGCAGGAAGCGCGACATGCGCGGGCCGTCGTTGACGGGGTAGTTGTCCCACAGCACGGGCCTCCGGCGGAGCTGCTCAGCGACACGGCTGAGGTGCCCGCGTGTGAACTCGCGGCTGCATACCTCCTCGCCGGTCCAGAACACGTCCACCGCCGGATCGAGGAGACGGCCGAGGTCTTCGAGATAGTGCGCGGGCCGGGCGCCGAACACGCGGTCGAGCACGGGATCGTCGCTGTAGTAGCTGGGGCACATCAGTACCCGGGCGGGCAGGGTGCTGGCGGCGTGGTGCACGATTTCCGACTGGGTTTCGGCCAGGCCCGGAATGTCGCCGTGCATGTCGTCGAAGAGGATCGCGACGATGTCCGGACGGAGCGCGCCCAGAGTCCTGAGCCGCGCCGTGAGCGCCGCCTTGCCCGCGCCGTTCCAGTCGCTGTGCAGTTCGTAGGGCGTGAGGCCGATGCCGAAGGCGACGCCCGCATCGCGGCAGGCATCTGCGAAGCGCGCCAGCGCGTCCATCGTCTCGGCGGGATGGTCGTCCTGCCACTGGCGGCGGAGGTATGCGTCCGCTTTCGGGGCGTAGATGAAGAACGAGAAGCCGTGCGGCGCGAGGCTGCGCATCACATACGCCCGGTCCGCCCATGACCAGGGCTCTCCGAAATAGCCTTCGACGAGGCCGAGCGGCGGGATCGTTCCTGTCATGGCGGGACCCGTGTAGCGGCTTTCGAGGGGATGGCAAAGGCGAGGAGACCGTGCGACAGAAGCGCCGTGAGCCCGCCCGTCCCGTCCGTTCCGTTCTCCGAAGCCGCGCGGGTATGGGCGCGCATCGGCGTCCTGTCGTTCGGCGGCCCGGCGGCGCAGATCGCGCTGATGCACCGCGTGCTCGTCGACGAGCAAAAATGGGTGGGCGAGGCGCAGTTCCTGCACGCGCTCAACTTCTGCATGTTGCTGCCGGGGCCGGAGGCGCAGCAGCTCGCGACCTATGTGGGCTGGCTGCTGCACGGCGTGCGCGGCGGGCTCGTCGCGGGGTTGCTGTTCATCCTGCCGGGGATGCTCGTCATGCTCGGCCTGTCGGTGCTCTACGTGACGCTCGGGCAGGTGCCCGCGGTGGCGGGGCTGCTGTTCGGCCTGAAGGCGGCGGTGCTCGTCATCGTCGTGGAGGCGCTGGAGCGCGTCGGTAGCCGGGCGCTCGGCTCGGGTGTCGCGCGGCTGCTCGCCGTGCTCGCCTTCGCGGCGCTGTTCCTGTTCGGCGTGCCGTTTCCGGCGGTCGTGCTGGCGGCGGGGCTGATCGGCTACGTGGCGGGGCGGCGCGGCTCCACGGTGTTCGCCCGCGCGCCGGGCGATGCCGCGACGGGCGAGACCCCGCGGCGCAGCGCGCCGCTTGCGATCCTCGGCATCGCGGCGCTCTGGCTCGCCCCGCTGGCGCTGCTGTGGCTCGTCCTGCCCGGCGGCGTCTATGCGGAGATCGCGCGCTTCTTCTCGTGGCTGGCGGTGATCACCTTCGGCGGTGCATACGCCGTGCTCTCCTACATGACCGACGTGGTCGTCGGCAGCTTCGGCTGGCTGCGCCCGCACGAGATGATGGACGCGCTCGGCCTTGCGGAAACGACGCCGGGCCCGCTGATCCTCGTCACGCAGTTCGTCGGCTTCGTCGCGGCGTGGCGGGAGAACGGCGGTTCGGTCGGCGCGGGCGTCCTCGGCGCGCTGCTGACGACATGGGTGACGTTCGCGCCGTGCTTCCTGTGGATTTTTCTCGGCGCGCCTTACGTGGAGCGGCTCAGAAACGTGAAGAGCCTCAACGCCGCCTTCACCGCGATTACGGCGGCGGTGGTCGGCGTGATTGCGAACCTTGCGGTCTGGTTCGGGCTTCACGTGTTGTTCGGCGAGGTGGCCGAAACGCGCTTTGCGATTTTCAGGTTGTTTGTGCCGAATGTCGCGACGCTCG